>JAAYGR010000169.1 GCA_012727675.1 Bacillota bacterium | reverse complement strand
TACAGGGTACAAACAAAGTCAGTGTCACCGCGGCAACGGTAAGCTGCACCCCAGTTAACCCTCCCTGCATATCATAAAGGCCGGCGGCACCATAATCCCGGCGGAAAAAACCGTAAAGAAAGACCCTAGCTGCATCCACCGGCAGTCCCAACTGCTCCATGAGGGGTGCCGCAGCGGTAATCAGCCGCTCTAACCCCCCGGTAACCCGGCCTACCCAAATAATCACACTAGCCCAGATAAAAAGGGGCATGATCTCGGACAAATACCAGCTAACCCTGGTTGCTGTCTTAATATATACATTACCCAGCACCGGCCAGCGCAGGGGCGGCAGTTCCAGAACAAAGGGAGGGGAAGATCCTGGCAGTAACCGGGACAGAAGCCAACTGGCTGCTAAGCCAACTGTTCCAACGGTTATTGCCCAGATACCCAAGGCCTTTGGCTGTCGGGAGAGCAGGGCCATGATGACTCCCAGCTGAGCTGAACAGGGTATGGCCAGTGCTAGAATAAAGGTGGCAATCAGCCTTTCCCGCCTGGTTTCCAAGGTGCGGGTCACCAAGGTAGCCATGGTGCCGCAGCCGAAACCTAAGGTCAGGGGAATGACAGCTTTTCCGCTGAGGCCTATTCTTTCAAAGATCCTATCGGCCAAATACGCCAGCCGGGATAAGTAACCGGAATCCTCCAGTAAAGCTAGGCTGGCAAAAAAGGTCGCGACAATGGGAAATACCACCGCGACCGCGTACCTCACACCCAGGGTGAGGATGCCATATTCATGGGCCAATAGCTCCCGTATCAGAGGATTGGGCACCAGCCGGTCTACCAAGTGGTTGACAAAGGGATTGAAGAGTTTCCCGAAAATCTCACCATCGAGAAAATCCACTAATATCCCTGCCCCAAATATTCCAACAAACCTGTAAAGCAAGAAGTAAATAATCAAGGCCAGTATGGGAATGCCCGTTAGGGGACTTAGAGTCAAGGCATCGAGCAAATGGTGCCCGCTGCCGCTGCCTATCCCTTCTGGCTTTTGGACAATGCCTTCTAGAAGCCGCTGTCCAGCTTCTCTGCGGGCTTCAGAAAGGGCCAGTATCACCTCATACGGGCTGACGGACCCGGCCAGCTTGGCCAAAGAACGGCAATCCCCAGGGTGGAGCCAGCCTGCGATTTCTCCATCACCGGCCAGGAAAAGAAGGGCTGCTGCTCTCACCGAGAAAGGGTATTTTCTGGAGATTGTCCGGCTAGACTCTTGAAGCAGCTGCTCGATTTCCGGAGGATACTCAACCAGCCTCCTACCCCTGCGGGGACCGCGGCGGGGCGGCGCCCTCTAGCAAGGTTCGCAGATCCACGGAGCTGGGAAAGGGTTTCCCTCACCACCTGCTTCAATTTAGGAACACCCCACCCTGAAGGACCAACTGTTGCAACACAGGGTATGCCCAACCGCTGCTCCAGGCGATGTACATCCACCGTAAGGCCCAGCCTCTCCGCCTCATCAAACATATTGAGTACCAGAATTAATTGAAAGCCCGCCTCCATCAAGGCAAAGGTCAAGGACAGAGAATGCTCCAGGTTCTTGGTATCAACTACATGGAGCACCAGGTCAACATCCTCGTGCCAAAGGAGCCGCCGGGTGACTGCCTCTTCTTCGCTGCTGGGAAGCAGGCTGTAAGTACCCGGTGTATCTACTACTTCTGCCAAGAGATCCCCAAAGAGCGCTTCGCCCCGGGATACCTCCACAGTAGTACCTGGATAGTTGGAGACAACGGCATAGCGGCCGGTTAGACGGTTGAATATAACACTTTTCCCCACATTTGGGGAGCCGACCAGTACTATCCGCCGCAATCGACTATCCCTCCCCACCCTGTTGCCATCGATGGGCCTCCCTTGATCTTATGGGCAAGCAGCTCGCCATATACCTTTTCTTACCGGTCTCCTACCTCTACGCAATGGGCCCTGCTGCAATCTCCCCTGGTGCCGCCCTACCCGCCGCAGCTCAAGTTTTCTCCAAGGGAGCATAAGGAAAACTCAGAAGGTCAGACTAGAAATACCAGTATATATGGGGAGGATGAGAAATGCAGCGGTTTAGGGAACCTGAGACCCAATGGGACCAGCACCGCCCGCCAGGCAGTCCCCGTCCCCGAGAATCCCGTCGACCTGATACTCAGACAAAGACTAAGCTCCAGTCCGCCGCTCACCCAAACGACGGTCTCCAGGGCATCCTGCAGCAGAAACTCAGGCAAGATGTGAATTTGCGGGGCTATGGTCTAGAAGCCACTGTAGTTGACAATGTGGCCCGGGTACAGGGTGTGGTAGATACCCTGGCAGAAAAGCTCTATATTAGGGAACTAATCTCCAGTATTCCCGGCATCTCAGGCTATGAAGATGGCGTCAGTATCAGTACAGATGGAGCCATAACCGATGGTCAAGTGGCAATGGAGATTAGTGAAGAGCTGGACGCCCATCCTGCCTCCAGCGGCAAAGTGGGTGTTCAGGTGTGTGATGGAACCGCCTATTTGATGGGCAAAGTACCTTCCGAGGAAGTAGAGGCGGAGATAATCCGCTTGGCATCAAGCGCCCGGGGCGTTATCCAGGTCATCAGCCAGCTGCGGATTGACCCTGAAATAGAGGGGTCATAAAGGCAATTTGGGCACCGGCGCAGTAGTGTCTGCACCGGTGCCCATAAGCGACATGAGCCTTCACTATGTCCACAATTGGGCTACAGACCAAGCTCTTTGCTGATCCCCTGCAGAGCCTCCAAACCCAAGGTGATAAACTCCTCTAGCTCCAAACCTATATCGCTGCAGGTTTTGATTATCCCCCGGTCTGCCCCCCGGGCAAAGCTCTTCTCCCGGAAGCGGTTCATAACAAATTCCGTATCGATGGCGTTGAGCTTCCTATCGGGGTGAATCAAAGCCGCCGCCACCAAGAGGCCTGTCAAGGGATCGGTGGCATAAAGAGCCTTATCCATCAGGGATGTCCGGGGTCCCTTTTCTGCATGGGCCAAGACTGCCTGGACAATAGCGGCATCTACATCCAGCGACCTAAGCAGCTCTGCACCGATGACGGCATGCTGCTCCGGATTGTCCATAGTCTCTTCGTAGTCCACATCATGGAGCAGCCCAGCTAGGCCCCACAAATCTTCATCTTCACCTAACTGGCGGGCTAGGCGGCGCATAATTGCCTCCGCTGCCAGCATGTGTTTCACCAGGTTCTTATTCTTCACATGTTTCTTAACTAAGGCTAAAGCTGCTTCACGTTCCACGAGCCCAGATCTCCCATCTTGTTTTAGGACATAGGTTCTAGATGAATCAGGCATTCCCTGCCAATTGTTCCTGATCCTTGCAGGGTGCCGCTGTCCTATACTTTAACCTGGGGGTGTAACTGGTATGCAGCAGCTTATGGGACATTTCGCCTAAGGGCTCACCCAAAAACTCCTCATAGAGCACCTTAATGGCCGGATTCTCGTGGGATTTTCTTAGGGGCATATCCCGATCCGCTGCATAGATTCCCTCAATCCGCTTTTGCCGTATTTCGGTAGAGGTGGGAATGGGCTGCCCTCCCCCGCCGATACAGCCTCCAGGGCAGGCCATGATCTCAATGAAGTGGTATTCTGCTTTGCCCTGCTGGATAAGCTCCATCACTTTCCGGGCATTGCCAAGCCCATGGGCCACCGCTACCTTGAGCACAGTGCCGTCCAGATCTACACTGGCCTCCTTAATGCCCTCCAGCCCCCGGACGTCAGTGAAATCCAATTTGGCTAGAGTCTTTCCGGTAACTACTTCATAGGCGGTTCGGAGTGCAGCCTCCATGACTCCCCCAGTAGCACCAAAGATGAGTCCAGCTCCAGTGCTGATGCCCATAGGCGCATCATATTCTCCATCGGGTAGATTGACGAAGTCAATACCCGCTTCTTTGATCATCCTGGCAAGTTCCCGCACCGTCAGGACTATGTCTACATCCTGGTATCCGCTGCTTCGCATTTCCGGCCGCTCAGCCTCAAATTTCTTGGCGGTACAGGGCATAATGGAGACTGTGACGATCTTGGCCGGATCTAAGCCCACCTTTCTGGGATAATATGTCTTAGCTAAAGCCCCAAACATCTGCTGGGGAGATTTACAGGTGGACAAATGATCCAGAAGGCTCGGAAACTGGTGTTCAATGAACTTGATCCAGCCGGGACTGCAGGAGGTGATCATGGGAAGCTTGCCGCCGTCGTTGAGGCGCTGCAAGAGCTCATTGGCTTCCTCCATGATGGTCAAATCGGCACTAAAGTCTGTGTCAAATACAGCATCGAATCCCAATCGCCTTAGTGCAGTGATCATCTTCCCGGTGACAACGGTACCAGGTTCCAGGCCGAACTCCTCACCCAAGGTAACCCGCACCGCCGGAGCTGTTTGAACTACCACATGGGTATCTGGATCAGCCAAAGCCGCCCAAACCTTTTCGGTATCATCCTGCTCTGTCAAAGCTCCCACTGGACATACTAGGACACACTGACCGCAGTTTGTGCAGGCGGTGTTGGCCAGCTCTTCCTGCCAGGCAGGAGATACTACGGTATCAAAACCCCGTTCCCGGGCGGCTAAGATATCAACACCCTGGATCTCGCTGCAGACGCTGATACAGCGCCGGCACAAGATGCATTTATTGGGATCCCGAATGATGGACGGGGATGATAGGTCAATGGGAAAATGGGTGCGTTCGCCTTCAAAGCTTACCTGCCGGATGTTGAGTTCCTGGGCAAGTTTCTGCAGCTCACAGGTTTGGTTGCGAAGGCAGGTGAGACAATCCTGGGGGTGGTTGGATAGAAGAAGCTCCACCGTGGTCCGCCTCGACTCCCGCACCATGGGCGTGTTGGTTTTTACTTCTAAACCTTCACTAACAGGAAATACACAAGCTGCTTGCAGTCGGCCTCCGATTTCCACCACGCACACCCGGCAGCTCCCGGTCTGGCTGACATCTTTCAGGTAGCAAAGTCTAGGGATACGAATACCGGCAGCTTCAGCCGCCTCTAGCACTGTATAGTCGGCGGGCACAGTTACAACTTGCCCGTCAATTGTCAAAGTAACCATTCGTTCCTCGCCCCTTTCTCTTCATCCACCTAGCGCCTGATAATTGCATCGAACGGGCATCTTTCCTGACAAGCCCCACACTTGACACAGAGTTCAACGTCAATCTCATGGGGTTCCCGCCGGTTGCCGCTGATGGCGTTCTCCGGACAAACCTTGATGCACAGTCCGCATCCCCGACACAGTTCTGGTTCAATGAAGAACTGGATCAGTGCCAGACACTGGCCAGCCGGACAACGTTTGTCCCGGACGTGGGCTTCATATTCCTCCCGGAAATGCTGCAACGTACTCAGCACCGGATTGGGAGCAGACTGACCAAGACCGCAGAGAGAGCTGGCCTTGATGTTCCGGGCAAGGGTCTCCAGCTTTTCGATATCGCCTTCCTCCCCTTTGCCTTCTGTGAGCCTGGTGAGAATCTCCAGCATTCTCGTCGTCCCAACTCGGCACGGCGTGCACTTGCCGCAGGATTCGTCCTTGGTATAGTCCAAGTAGAATCGGGCTATATCCACCATGCAGGTATTCTCATCCATGACGATCAATCCGCCGGAACCCATCATGGAACCAACCTGGGTCAATGATTCATAGTCCATGGAGATATCCAAGTGTTCCTCTGTCAAACAGCCGCCGGAGGGGCCGCCTGTTTGCGCAGCTTTGAACTTCTTCCCCTTCGGAATGCCGCCGCCGATATCAAAGATAACCTCCCGCAAAGTGGTACCCATGGGTACTTCTACCAGTCCGGTGTTATTGATATCCCCTGCGATGGCAAACACCTTGGTGCCTCTGCTCTTTTCAGTGCCGATCTCGGCGAACCATTCAGCTCCGTTGAGAATGATAGGACAGATATTGGCGTAGGTCTCAACATTATTCAGCAGTGTGGGCTTGCCAAAGACACCCTTTACTGCCGGGAAGGGCGGACGGGGACGAGGTTCTCCCCTCTTGCCTTCAATGGAGGTTAGAAGTGCGGTTTCCTCTCCGCAGACAAAAGCTCCCGCGCCTACACGGATTTCGATATCAAAACTGAAATCAGTTCCGAAGATGTTCTCACCCAAAAGTCCGTATTCCCTGGCCTGGTTCAGGGCTTTAGTAAGACGCTCAACCGCCAGTGGATACTCTGCCCGGACATAAACAAACCCCTGCTTGGCCCCAATTGCGTAACCGGCAATACTCATAGCCTCAATTACCGAATGGGGATCACCTTCCAGGATGCTGCGGTCCATAAATGCACCGGGGTCACCTTCGTCGGCGTTACAAACAACATACTTCTCATCACCGGGGGCCTTATAGGCAAACTCCCACTTCAAGCCGGTAGGGAAGCCGGCTCCGCCTCTTCCCCTTAGGCCAGAGCGCTTAATCTCATCAATTACTTGTTCCGGGGACATGGTGCTCAGAACTTTTCCCAGCGCCGCGTATCCATCCCTGGCTATGTACTCTTCAATGACCTCTGGATCGATGACTCCGGTGTTCCTCAAAGCGATCCGGTACTGTCTGCGGAAAAAGTCCATGTCTGCAGTCAGGGCTACCGGCTCAGCATCTTCAGCCGGTCTATATAAGAGTCTCCGGACAATTCTTCCCTTGACAAAGTGCTCATTTACTATCTCTCTAGCATCATCCGGAGTCAAGCGCTGGTAAAAAACGCCCTCCGGGTAAACCACAATCAACGGCCCAAGATCACAGGTGCCGATACAGCCTGTCTCCACTACTTTGACTTCTTCAGCAATGCCGGCCTTTTCCAGCTCATCTTGAAGGGCGGCCTCTACAGCCTTACAATTAGAAGATACACAGCCGGCGCCAGCACATACCAAGACGTGCAAACGATATACTGCCATAGTTCTCTGCTCCCCCTTCACTCAGCCCGGTCTACTCCCTTAAGATAATGAAATAGATGAGTCAACTGGCTAGGCATCTGCCTGCCGCTCAGCCTGGATGTATTTGTCTAGTATCTCCCGAATATCTTCCGGTTTCAGACGGCCGTATACGTCATCACCAATGTTCATAACCGGAGCGAGTCCGCAGGCACCGACACACCTGGTTACTTCCAGTGTAAACAAGCCATCGGCACTGGTACCGTTGACATCAATGCCCAGCTGCTGCTTCAGCTCCTCCAAAACTGCAGCTGCACCTTTTACATAGCAGGCCGTTCCCATGCACACTCCAATAGTGTACTTGCCCCGGGGTTGTGAAGTGAACAAGGAGTAAAAAGTAATCACTCCATCGACTTCGCTTAGGGGAACATCTAGACCCTCTGCAATCAGCACCTGCACGTCATTGGGCAGGTATCCAAAGACCTCCTGAGCCTGGTGCAAAACGGGGATCAAGGCCCCGGGCTGCCCGGCATACCGTGCAATGATGTCTGCCAGCTTCTGATAGCGCTCATCTTGAGCCTTCATAGACTGGCAGCAGCACCCCTTGTTTGCCGCTTCCAATTTCAACCGTCTCCTTCCCCTCTAGAACTTGTGCTTATTGTAACAATTGTGCCTACGATTCCCTCAAGAACCGCAATACACCCCGTTTTAAAGGGGTGTATGGTTCCACTTTTGCCTCCACTCGGAGAGCGAAAAGTGTGTCGATGGTTTTTATTGTGAATTCCTTCACAAATTGCTCCTGCCATAATAAAGGTTATCATACAGAACTAGCCAGTGTCAACAGTCTATTCAGAGAAAGCCCCTTGGGTCCGCCCCCTACCTTCAACTAGATAGATCACCAAACCGGCTCCAATGATCACCAGAAAACTGAAGGCCTGGGCTACTTTGATAGGGCCGAATAGGAACTGGCTTTCCCTGAAAATCTCAACTATACTCCGCAGGACAGAATAATAAATGAGGTAGAGCAGGCCGAGATAACCGGGAAAACGCCGGTGATCACGCCTGCGATAGAGATAGACGAAAAGAGCAAGGTTTAGGACAGCGGCATACATCTGAGTTGGATGGCGGGGCCTTGGATCTCCCAAGGCTGCCGGAAGGCCGATAGGTAAGTCAGTCACATAGCCGTAGCAGCACCCGTTAAGAAGACACCCTATCCTGGCGATGGCTGTGCCCAGGGGCACCACAGGCGCTACTATATCTGCCATCTGCCAAGGATTGTATTTTCTGCGGCGGCAAAACCACACACCGACAATGACAGCGAGTATAAGTCCCCCGTGGAAAGACAAGCCTCCCTCGGAAAGCTGCAGGATCTCTCGGGGATGCACTCGGTAGTAAGGCCATTCCAAGAGTACGAACCCTATCCGGGCACCGATGAGAGCCGCTGCACATACCGCCAAGGCTAGATCCAAGATAAAATCCACGGCAATGCCGTGCTCCTTTGCGTTTCTGGCGGTCAAGTACGTGCCCACGGCAAAGGCAGCGGCTAAGAAAAATCCGTAGGCATAGATCTTTAGAGGGCCTATTTGCCACAGGATGGGATTCACTTCTGTTCTCCCCTCTTCCCTTCTAAGTTAACATCATACCCTATCTGCACTGGCTAGCTGCTGTAAACTGCTGGCTATAAAGCCGAGGTGCCGGAGATTTTCCCGCTCTCCCAGCTGCCTAAGCCGTAGTACTCCAAAACATGGGCCCTGATCTCATCCCAGTTGTCCACACGGTATATCCCCTTTTCCTCTGGACAGCCTAAATTGTGGGGAGCAGACATCAACAGGGCTGTAACTCCATGGGCCCGCACATCTAGGCAGTTCTCCCAATAATCATCGACAAAAAGCTCGACCCCCAGTTCTCTGCACAGCGGACCCTTGTCCTCTGTAAACCACAGGGCACTGGGCTTAAATCCATGGTGAGCTAACCACTCCCGGGTAACTTCCTCATACCGAGGGAAGCGGGCAGTGATGAGATGGACAGTGAAGCCTGTATCCAGTAAATACCTGATCAACTCTCGGCTGCCCTGCTGGGGCTTGACCTTTCTAAAAACCTCCGAGGCCTTTTCCTCCATGAACTGATCTACTTCCTCCAATGACAAGCCAAAGGCCGCGGTGAAGGCAAAGTCAGGCTCAAGCAGCTGAATTCCAGGAAAGTAGGCTTCAATCTCCTGCTGCCAGATGTTCTTTCCATCAGCCATTTCATCGGTTAAGACACCGTCTATATCAAAACCGATGATGCGGCGACAGGCTTTTTTGCCAAAAATACCACGGCTCTTTTCTTGCTTCACTGTACCACTCCTTATCAACCAGCTTTCTCACCTTTCGGGGTGGCCAATACTTCAAAAAACCTGCTCCCCCTTGATTAAACCCTAGGGAAGGAGTAATATAAACTTTAGTTATCATCACAGAAGGGAGAGTGCTAATAGTGCCAACATACGAATATGCTTGCGACAAATGCGGCCGCTTTGAGGTTGTTCAAAAAATCACCGAAGAGCCCCTTGCCGATTGCCCGACCTGTGGTGGCCATGTCCAGCGACTGATCAGCAAGAACGTAGGCATCATATTTAAAGGCTCAGGATTCTACATTACAGATACCCGCGCAGCCGATAGCTCTGCAGGAAACTCCTCCGATGAAAAGGCCTCTTAAGGTTATCGAGCCTTAAGCACCACCTGATGATGCTTGATAGGTGAGGCGGGAGGCGTCCCCTCCTGCCTTTCGGCCTCATCAATAGATCCTGCTCATTCGTTCTGCTGGGCAAGGGCACTGATACATAAATCTTCTAGCGGACAGACTTGGCAGCGGGGATTTCTCGCCTTGCAGATCTGTCTTCCATGACGAATTAAGAGATGATGGGCCTGATTCCACTCCTCCCGGGGCAGGAGCTCTTTGAGCCCCTCTTCCACTTCCCTGGGGGTCTTACCCCTTGCCAGACCCAGGCGATTGCTTACCCGAAATACATGGGTGTCCACCGGCATAGCCGGTATACCAAAGGCATTGCTCAAGATAACACTGGCGGTCTTCCGGCCTACCCCGGGAAGCCGCATCAAGCTTTCGAAATCTGCCGGCACTTCTCCTTCAAATTCGGCTAGCAGCATTTGGCAGGCCTCCATGATATATCGAGCTTTGCTGCGAAACAGCCCGCATTCCCGGATAATATACTCCAGCTCTTCCCTACCTAGAGCTAACACTGCCTCGGGAGTATCGGCCTTGGCAAATAACTGGGCGGTTACTTTATTTACCCGCTCATCTGTGCACTGGGCAGATAGGATTGTCGCAACTAGGAGCTCAAAGGGAGTTGTGTAGTTGAGGCCGCTCTTGGCCTTTGGATACAAGTGTTTTAGCCTTGTCATGATTTCAGCTGCGGCTGCAGCAGATAAGCACCCGGAGGCCCTTTCCACCACGATATTCTTTCCCTCCAGTCAAGTCTACCGAAAGCAGTATCATGGAGCGTAACCGCTGCACACTCTCACCCCATTGGGCGTACCATAGCAGGGCGGGAGGGAGTTCCTATGCCTCTATTGAGACGCCGTGCATCTCTTTCCACCATACGCCAGCAAGTTGTCGGCATTAACCAAAAAGTCCTCATCTATAACGGCCGGTATGTCCGGTACGTTAATTTGGATAACGCAGCAACCACTCCAACTCTAAGACCGGTTCTAGACAAAGTGCTTGAGTTCCTTCCGTGGTATTCGGGAGTTCACCGGGGAAGCGGCTTTAAGTCCCTGGTATCTACTGCCATGTATGATGATGCTCGGATGCGGATTGCCCGCTTCTTCAATGCAGACCCGGATTACCATGTAGCTATTTTTTGCAAGAATACCACCGAAGCCATCAATCTCGTGGCAGCCCGCCTGCAGTTTCAGCCGGGGGATATGGTTCTAACCACCCTGATGGAGCACCACTCCAATGACCTGCCCTGGCGGCGGGTAGCTAGGGTTATCAGGGCCGATGTTCTTGCCGACGGCTCCCTGGATGAGGAAGATTTTGAGAAAAAGCTCTCCCTCTATCACCGCCGGATTAGGCTGGTTACCATCAGCGGGGCCTCCAATGTCACAGGCTGGATCAATAATATTTACAGGATTGCCGCCTTGGCCCATGGTTACAATATACCCATATTAGTTGACGGGGCACAGCTTGCCGCCCACCGGGCTATCAACCTTTCCACTGCCGATGACCCCCGCCGTATAGACTTTCTTGCAATCTCCGGCCATAAGCTCTACGCCCCCTTCGGCACCGGAGTCCTCATCGGTCCCCGCCGGATATTTGAACACGGAAGTCCAGAGATCGTCGGCGGAGGTACCGTTAATCTGGTTACTCCAAGGGGGGTAGAATGGACTAAGCCTCCGGCAAGGGATGAAGCGGGAACTCCCAATATCATAGGTGTGATCGCCTTGGCAACGGCCCTGGAAGTCCTCTCTGACCTGGGCATGGACAACATCGCTGCCCACGAACAGTCCTTGACGGACTATGCCGTTGCGAAACTCAGCCGAATACCGGGGATAAGGCTCTACGGCTCCACTAAACCGCAGGATGAAAAGAGACTGGGGGTAATGTCATTTTCCCTGGAGGGATATGAACACAGCCTGGTAGCAGCACACCTGGCCTTTTACGGAGGTATCGGAGTACGCAGCGGTTGCTTCTGCGCTCAGCCGTACATTCAGAGGCTGTTGGGATTGGATGAAAAGGAGATAGCAAGACTGCGGCACAGTCTTGCTATCGGTGCAATCAAGCAGCTTCCTGGTCTGATCCGCATCAGCTTTGGGTTATACAACAACCATCGGGAAATAGACCAATTGGTGGAAACCCTGGAACTAATCCGCTCCCATCCGCCTGAGTATTGGTTGAAGTATCTCCCATGGGATGATGAACTTAAGTCCTATATTCCGAAGCAACTAGCCTCACATATCCGCCAGATGGGCTTATCCTAGCTGAACAGCCTCCTGGGTCTCCGGTGCTTCCCGGAAAGCATCGTATATGACCCTGAACTCATCCAGCGCCGACAAGAAGGAGTCCACGATGCCGGGTTCAAAGTGGGTCCCCTTGGCGGCAACAATCATCTTCACAGCTTCAATAAAGGAGTAGGCTGGCTTATAAGGCCGGGGCGATGTAAGGGCATCGAAGACATCTGCTAGGGCTACAATCCGGGCACACAAAGGAATCTCATCACCCTTAAGGCCCAAGGGATAGCCTGTCCCATCATAGCGCTCATGGTGGTACGCAGCAATATCAATGGCCCGCTTAAACAGCGAGTAATGCAGGCGGCTCGCTTCTGCTTCGGCTTCCCGGAGGGCTTGGGCACCAATCAGAGTATGGTTTTTCATGATCTCAAACTCCTCCGGGGTAAGCTTGCCAGGTTTCAGCAGAATCCGATCGGGAATTCCTATTTTGCCGATGTCGTGGAGCGGACTGAAGTAGTAGATATCTCTAATAAAATCTTCATCGATCTTTTCATCATAGGGAGGACGGGTGCTCATCTCTTTAGCCAAAGCGCTGGCGTACCTTCGCATCCGCCGCAGGTGTTCGCCGGTTTCAACATCCCGATAGGTAGCAAGTTTGGAGAATCCGATGATAGCCGTCAGCACCAGATCTCCGATCAAGAGGCCCTTTTCCAAGGCAGGAGCGATGCTTCCCGCAGCCAGCTCTAGGAACACCACATGCTTCCAATCATACGCAGTGGGCTGCCGGCTTGAGAAAAATAGGGCTCCCAGCATCCGGTCCTCAACCTTAAGGGGCAGAGTGATGCTGGAGCGCATGCCCTCTTCCACGACCAGCCGGGTAGACTCAGACTGGGGATGCTCCTCTAAATACTGCTCTAGATCATTGATGATTCGGGGCTTACCGGATTCGATGACCTTGGGCAAGCTGGTCTTCTCTAAAGGAAGGGTATACCCGTTATACAGCTTGACCGATCCCCGGGAACGGGCCCGCTCTGCCCGGATGGTCTTCCGCTCTGGGTCGATTAGAGAGACTCCCATGCGGTCATAGGGAAGGAATTGATGGAAAGAATCGTAGATGTAGTCAAAGATCTCTTCAAAGGAGGCACCGGAGGCCATTTTGTTGCTGAGTTGAGTAAAGGTCTGAAGCCTTTCTGCCATAGCATTAAATTCAGCGGCCAAGTCACCGATTCCATTGGGCCAGTTGCTGGGAAGCCGCTGACTTAGGTCCCCTTGAGACATGCGTTCAATGACCCGGCCGGCATCCTGCAGCGGACGCTCATAATGGATTCGAATCAGCCTGGCTGCATATAAAGCTAACCCCACCGCGGCCGCCGCCAGTATAACGACAGTCCACTGGAATCTACTCACGGCCAGCTCCAGTCCCGCAGCAAGCTGCCCTTCATCCAAGAGGCCTATGGATTCCCGCAAGACCCCTATGAGTGAGAAGCCTAATCCTCCGATGATAACTAGAGACAAACCAAGGAACAAAATCACCAGCAATACTCGACGGCTAGCAGTCAAATACTTGTCAGGTCGGTGCTGCACAGCGCTACCTCTTTCTCTGATTCTTGATGTTCCCATCATTGGGTCCGCCATAAAAACTCCACCACTGCCCCTGCTACTTGAGATTCCTGCCGGTGGAAGTTACCGTTAATTTACCGTGGACTATCCCCTTTAGGGATATTAGCTGATCGGCAAGCTCTTTTGCTTCCCGAGGCGATCCCCGGACAATCAAGGTCTCGAGACAGTTGTGTTCATCCAAATGGACGTGGAGTGTTGAAATAATTAAGTCATGGTATTCATGCTGCAGCTCAGTTAAGGTGTCGGTAAGGCCAGCGGTATGGTGATCATAAACAAGGGTGATGGTACCCGCCACCTCGCCGTCTCCTTCTTCCCACTCTCTGGCTACCAGGGCATCCCTTATCAGGTCCCGGATGGCTTCAGAGCGATTGGCATAGCCCCTTGCGTGAACCAGCTGATCAAACTGGTTCAAAAGGGTCTCACTCATACTTACCCCAAAACGGGCAACATTAGACACGGGCATACCACCTCGCATATCAACTGATTCTTATTTCTAGCAATGAGAACTATTCCCTGCAGCCTTTGAACCCTTGCCCATCCCCACGGTTTGCACTTTCTTTTCGAATCATCTTAATCTCTTTTTGCTCCGGCAGGTATTTTCGGATACTTGCCGAATTCTCCTTTTGAATATGAAATTTCGGTTTCTGTTTCTGCGAACACTGCAGCACGCTGTGTTTTGCACCGTGCTATCAGCCAAATATCTTTGCCGACTAGAAACGCCGGCCGCTATCGATTCTTGTTTCGATTTTGAGGAGGGAGTAGTATGAGTGTTCCCGGCAAGACCCTGAGCGAAACCGCTGCCGAAGTTGGAGTCGAACCATCAACCATCAAGTACTGGTGCGAGGAATTCAGCAACTTCATCCGCCCTGCTAGAACACCTGGAGGACACCGCCGCTTTAGCGACAAGGACATTCAAGATCTGCGGTACATAAGGCAGCTGCTGCATTTCCAGAATCTCTCCATTAAGCAGGTCAAGGAGATGCTTAATGAGAAAGGCACCGATGAGCTGGAGGTAGAAGTCCAGGAAACTGCAATGGTCCCCGGAGCCCCAACTGCTCCAGCAATGGCAGCTTTAGCTCAGGAATTGACCAGTTACCTGGAGAACCAAATGGAGTTCATTGCCCATCAGCAGCTCAAGGCAATGCAGGCGGCACTTGAACAGACGGCCGCCGCAGTGTTGGATGAGGTGCGGGACCTGGAAGCGGAGCGCTTTGAACACTGGGGCCGCCTTATGGACCACTCAACGGGTAAGAACAACGAGAAGATCCTGGCGGCAATCCAGGAGCTAAAGCGCACCCCCCAGGAACTAGAGGAGATCAAACGAATGTACGCCGAAGCCAAAGACCGCTGGCTCATCGAAGAAGCAAAGGTGAGAATGGAGATCAAGCGGCTCAAACATGAACTGGATGAAGTGCAAAACCAGAGTCTTTGGCAGCGGCTGGTTTGGGCACTTTTCGGCCGCAGCCGAAGACTCAACGAAGCGGACAGTTCTGGCACGACGACCGATCCAACTGAATAGAGTCTGGCTCCAGCCGGCGCACAGCGGTATAATCACTTCGCACCCGGTTGCCCCGTTTCAGGCCAATAAAGAGGGCGATAACAGCTGCTGACAGCCCTACTATGCCTGCATAGGGCACTTGCAGTGCTCCAGCAATGGTGTAAACAATGAGTCCTGCTATGATGGGCACTATATAAACCAGAAAAGCTGCCCACAGTGCGTCGGTAGTTTCAAAGCTCACCTGGACGAAATCGCCCAGCTGAGCCCCGGCGGCATTTGCCGCCCGTACCCGAACATTCATATCTACATCCTGAAATATATGGTGACTGCAGCCGCCGGAACAGCCGCCTGCTCTATTGATCTCTACGGTAACAGTGCGGCCGCCTGGCTCTACTGCAATTACTTGTCCAATTTGCGTATTGACCAATTCTATCCCTTCTTTGCTGTACCTTCGGCATCGGGTACTTTATCTATATCTGGGGCAGGGGCGAGATGTATTCCAGCTCCAGCCTGCCTACCCCCAGCGATACCATAATATCATACGCTGAAGGCACTGTTTCATAATCATCGCTGATCCAATAGTTTCCCATTTTCTTAAGGCCTGCGGCATCCAAATTATGGCTTCCAATGGGGTTTTGTAGTTGAACCCGGAGCCCTACACCTCGGGGAACCCGCAGCTTGACTGAGGATGCACCGCCCTTGATGCCGATCTCCCCCCTGATACCCCTGTCAGGCAAGGTTAGATCCATACTGCCGGCTCCTAGCTCAGCAGTTAATCTCGCAAGGGGCACAGTCCTCAAATCCCCCAACAGCTTCCCTGCCCCCAGCTCCAGTTGGATTTCCCATGGGACCATGACTCCCAGGGCGATACTTCCCTCATAACCATCATTGCCGGTAAGCCGCCTTCCCGTCTTCCCAGACGATAGGGTGACAATGGCTTGACCTCCCCGCTGCTGGTACCCCCAAATAGGCATACCCCTCCGATACGATATCCTGCCGGAGATCAACTGTTCAGGGGAGCCTATGAAGCTTATGGTCCCTGCATGGACCTTTAACTCCAGCTCGCCTTGGGTGATGGATGGATCCCACGCCTTGGAGTATGAGGCAGATCGCCGTACTGTATAGCCACCTCCGGCAGAGCCAAGGCCTAAAGGCATTCCCTCGGGATTTAGGGCGGCAAACAAGATGACTGCTACTAAGAGCAGGGGACCGAGAAAAACCCAGCGGGTTTCCGCCAGCAGCATAGTCAATCCAATGGAAATCAAAAGGACAGGCCAAAACTGCCTCAGAGCCTCCCAAAAACTCCACCTCAGAAATCCCAGGTTGCTCATCAGAATCAAAACACCCACCAGGATCAGCACAACTCCAAACCAAAGCTGTCTGGCCCTCATAAGCTACCTCCGCCCTCTTGCCAATACCATAATACCGGCACCGATAAGGCCGATGGATACCAACCAGGTTGGGTCAATCCAGACTAAGACCTGCTGAGCCAAAAAAACTAAACCTGCTATGATGAGCAAACCGCCAAATAGACGCCGTCGGTCGCTCCGTTCATCTTGGCTGGTCTCCCAGGTTACCTCACTGCCTTCCGCGATTCCCGGCTCCTCAGGTATGATTAGCCAGGCAATCAGGTAAATGAGCACAGCATTACCCTCTGCCAAGGCCAATAGAACAAAGAGCAGCCTGATAATCACCGGATCTACCCGGAAGTATTCACCTAGACCGCCGGCGACGCCGCCCAGCACTCGATGGGTCCGGGAACGATATAGCTTATCCATTGTCTCACCCTTTACAGCCTGCTGTAAAATATTTCCCCTAGCCGCTGGTCTCGGAAACCGAATCTGGCAGCTTATTCAGCATAGACATACTTAATAGAGCAATGATAGTATATCACTATGGGGTACAGCGGGCAATTAGTACGCTTCCCTTATCATTGATCACAGCAGTCGATCCCATAGACAGAGACTGGAGGAAACATGTTCCTGTTAGACACCTTCCTAGCACTATCTGTAGTTGCCTTTTTGACCGGAATTGGCAACTCCAACGCCTTGGGCCGGAAATTATGCCGCCCAGGCCATCCCCTTGACTTTATCATTCTGGACATCTCAACAGCCGTAGTCCCTGTTCTCACAGCGAAACTAGCCATAGGCAGCGGGATGAGTGTGGTCCTGGCGGGACTTGTCAGTCTGATGACATTCCATTTGGCCAACTGGAAGCCGACCAAATACAGACTGCAGCGTTATGTGCCTGTCTTGGTGACTCTCGGCTTCCTTTCTCCCCTTACCTTGGTATTGGTGCTCCTTCTTTGGCAGCAGCTGCAAAAATCGCAGATTTCAGCCTCAGTCAGCATATTGCTGACGGGTGCAGCATCTTTACCGCTGCTTTGGTTTCTCCACCGCCGGGATCTATACATGCTCTTTGCCCTGGCATGGCTGATGCTGATCCTTTACAATGAAAGCCCTTACCTGCGCTGGAAAAAGACACCAGTTGACCCTGCTGCCGAGCATTGGTCCAAGTCAGAAAGGCTCAAGTACCGGCAGCATCAGATTCGCCTACGCCGTCTGATAAGTATGGGTGCGCTGGTAGTCTTAGCCGCCTTCTTTTTCTTCAACCGCTATGTTTATCGGGGCTTTGGACTGCAGCCAGAGCTTTTTCGGGTAGGAAACCCGGAGCTGCCCTTTATTGCTCTTACCTTTGACGACGGACCCGATCCTTTGTACACCCCCATGATCCTGGATATTCTCCAGGAAAAGGACGTACCGGCCACGTTTTTTATGATCGGCAGGCACGCCGAACGCTACCCAGATATCGTCCAGCGGATTGTGGATGAGGGCCACGATATCGGAAACCACACTTACAGCCATAGAAACCTCTACGGCTTGGATGAAAAGAGTACATGGCATGAAATCGCCAAAGCAGATGAAGTGATCTCAATGGTAGCTGGCACCAAGCCCTATCTGTTCAGACCTCCCCGGGGCATGTACACCAATGCCTCCATAAGGTTCGCCCATGAACTGGGATACACCACTGTACTTTGGTCAGTCAGCTCCCGGGACTGGGCAGAAATCAGTGCCGGGCAGCTGGCACGACATGTTCTCAAGAACACCCGCGGGGGAGATATACTGCTCTTTCACGACAGCGGCAGTTTCATAGGAACCTATGGAGGCTACAGGTACAATACCGTTAATGCGCTTCCGAGAATTATCGACGAACTGCAGGCCCAAGGTCTTCACTTCGTTACAGTAAGCCAGCTTATGATCATCTCCGGCTTGACAGAAGGGGATGATCCGCTGGTGCCGGACGTCTTAAGGAACCCTCCCTTCAGTGACGAAGAAGGGGCCCTTGAGGTACTGCCCTTACCCTAGACCCTAGACTGCCCCCAGCATCTCCAGCAGGATCTCTATGTTCTCGGGTTTCGCATCTCCGGGAATATCGTGGGCAGGCGCAACTATATATCCTCCTTCCACGGCCATATCCCGGAGCCTGCTTACTTCTGCCCTTACCTCATCCGGGCTGCCGAAGGGAAGCAGCTTTTGCGTGCTGATACCGCCCCAAAAGGCGAGGCGGCCGGCGTATTCCTTTTTTGCAGAGTAGATATCCATAACTTCCGACTGGAAGGGATTAAAGCAGTCTACACCGATCTCCACTAGATCGGGGAACAAATCCGCCACTGCCCCGCAGGAATGGATGAGAACCTTCTTGCCCCAATCCTTCACCCGCTGGTATTGTCTTGCTAATGCCGGCTTTAGCACTTGGCACCAGCGCTCTTTGCCCATGATAACGCCCCTCTGGGTGCCGAAATCATCGCCGAAGCAGACTGCATCAACTTCAGGGAAACGGGAAAGTCCCGCCTCAATGACTCCGAGGTTGAACTCCAAGATTCTTTCCAGCAACGCCTCGGCAAATGATGGATTGGTGATCATGTCCACCAAGAAATCCTCCAAGCCCCGTAGGGCCCAGGCCCGTTCGTAAAGACTGAAGTCCAGACGCATAATATGAAACTTATCGGGATACTTGGCTAAGTTGGCCTCCAGCTGAGCAAATCTGCTGTCTTCGTTGGGATCAGGCCATTGGAAGTCATCTAAGTTTTCTGGGGTCACGCAAGCCTTGGGCAGTCCGATATCGGGATCATGGCTTCGGTCCCATTGGACACCGAACTCGTCGATATAGATCCCGTCTGCATCCCGAACGCCGAATTCTATCTTGATCACGGGAGAATTCACCATATCCCCTATTGGTTCAATGCCAAAGGAATCGTCTCCTAGATATGCCGCCATCTTCTCCCTTGCCTTTTCCGTCAGCGTTATACTATATGGCGGCCGCGGTAGTGGACGGTGTTCTAGTGCGGCATGGACTAACTGCTTGCTTGTCATCGGTTAACCCCCTTGTGTTTTCTCTGCCATCTTATGTGTTCTCCACAGTTGTCCATTATCCTACGAACACTTGCTTCTATTGCGCCACTAAAGCCGGGATTAAGCTCTGGTACCTAGATAAAGCCGAGATGGACTTCCCTCCAGAACAAGACCTAAAGCCGTGAAAAAGAAAGGGCCCAAAGGCCCCGGAGTCATCCATGTCTATCTTGGAAATGAGCTATTCAATTATTCCCAGCCTTTTGGCATTATCTTCCATCAAAGCCATGAGGCTGCCTAACTCTTTGCTGGGGAAATTTGCTAGCTGAACATAAGGAACATCGACTATGGCAGCGATGCCTTCCCCTGATGGGTTATGGTAATTATCAATGACCATGGCCGGGCCTAATTCTGCCAGTTCAGCCATTTTGGCTGGACTCATCTCATCCGGCGTGAAGACTCCGATGACATCATAACCCAGCCACCTGACGAAAGCTTGCTGGTGGAAGTTTACCAGTACTGGGATATCTCCAACCCTTTGCTCTAAGGCTTTCTCCTGCAGCCGTGCTGCGAAGGCACTAAACTCCTCTTCCCACTGGGCTTGTTTCTCCTCGGTGCCGAAAACAGCTGCCAGCTTCCGGGTCTGTTCCCGTAAGTTATCAGGGACATTGGTTGTTACGGTCTGAACCAGCCGCTCAGCCGGTACATCAGCCGCCTCCACCAGTTTCTTGATAAATGGTTCATAGCCTGCCCACACAAGATAATCTGCCTGGGTCACCAGGGCGATGTCACTGGGCAAATAATCATACTCAGGGGGATGCCGCAGGTCAATAGGTGCCAGAATCGTTACATCTTCAATCCCAGCAGCCTTTACCATCAGGGCCACCCAGCTGGTAGAGGCCACAACCACCGGCTGCTCCGCCGCCAGCCCTGCTGCCGACCATCCCAATAACGCCGCCGCCAAGAAACCAAAAGCTATGACTTTCCACCAATTTTTCACTGTCTCATCACCTCATGCCTTGCTTTCTCTTTCAGCCGTCGAAGCGGCCTTTTGCCACCGTAATAACCGCCAGGAGCACCACACCGACAAGGGTAATGGTGGGGCCTGTCGGTACATCAAAGAACAATGAAATGATAAATCCTCCCATCGCCGACCAAATCCCAAAGAGGGAGGATAAGAGGAGTGCTGACCGAAGGTCCCGGGCTAGACTTAAGGCACTGAGACCCGGAAGGAGAATCAGGCCGTCAATGAGAAGGGCACCCACCACCCTGATAGCCAACCCAATAGCCAGACCAGTCAGCAGCAAAAGACTGTTCCGGATAATTCCCACCGGCACCCCCAGACTTTCCGCAAGTTCCTGGTTATACAGCACCAGCTGAACTTCGCGGTAGAATAGGGTGAAACACGCTGTCACCACTATCCCCAGGGCTGCAACAAACCAGACTTCCCTGGAGGTCACCGTCAAAAGGCTCCCGGTAAAAAGGGCAAAGGCCTCCATGGCAGGCACCCCAGCCTTATAGAACAAAAGAAATGCAACGGCCATTGTTCCTGTCATGAAAAAAGCGCCTGTCAGCCCTGTGTCCACCTTCATCCTGTCTGACCATGGACCCAGAAGTAGCGAACTAATCCCGATGGTTACCAGAGCACCCGTCAATGGCGGTATGCCGAGGCCCAGCCCGATAGCTGCCCCCAAGAGTCCTGCATGCATGAGGGCGAAGCGAATCACTGTCAGATTTAGTGTAGCAATTACCACTCCCAAGAGCGGCAAGGTGGCACCCGTAACTGCTGCCGCAATCATCGCCCTCTGAAAAAGTGGAATTTGCATGTAGTCCACGAAGCTCAATATCTGCTACCTCCAACACCTACATTGCCTAAGTATCTGCAGGTTCCAGGACACCATCCCGGAGAACTACCGCCCGGTCGCTCACCTGCTGGAGGCTCTCGGCATCATGGCTGATTACCAGGATGCTTAACCCCAATTCCCGGCGTATGGCAGCCAGTAGATCCGGGAGGTTATCTCGGGCAGAGACATCCAAGTACGTAGTGGGTTCATCCAAGAGAAGCAGTCTCGGTTTCCGGACTATGGCCCGGGCAATGGCGACCCGCTGTTTCTGCCCGCCGGAAAGCTCCCTGCAGTCAGATAAGGCCAGCTCCTCAAGGCCAAGGAGTTCCAGGATTTCACACACTATCTTCCTGTCCTCAGACCTAGGATGTCTAAGGCCGGCGAAGCCGGTCCCCCACCGCCCCAGCAGTACCGCATCGTGCACCTGAATTGGCAGCCGTCCATCAGACCGGGCCTGGGGGACATAGCCAATTTGCCGTCGGACCCACTGCCGGGCTAGAGGAGAATCAATCCTCCGCCCCAGAACCTCTACCTCTCCCCGTCGGGGAAGAACCAAACCCATGATCACCTTAAATAGGGTGGTCTTACCGGCACCGTTTTCCCCTAGGATGGCGCAGCATTCCCCTTCACCCAGTTCAAAATCTACCCCTTTAAGCACCTGGTGCCGCCCATATCCTGCAGCGACAGCCTTTAGCTTCACAACTATCCGGGTGTTATCGCCTACATTCAATCACACTCAACCCTTTACTCCGGCTTCCCAGCCAGGATCAGATAACGCTCCTCATTATCTACAGACTGGAGGATTTCAAAACCCAGTTCCGTAAGCTCCGCCGCAACAACCTCCGCCGGCGGCAGTATATCTTCCCTCAGCAGCCGGTAGCTGGAATTTCTATGAATCTCGTTGATTCTGCTCCTTGCCTGAAAGTGGTTGATTAGAAGCTTCCCATTTACGTCAAGGACCCGGCGAAACTCAGTCAAGGCCCGCAAGCGATCCCGAAGATGGGGCAGTACTGCATTACAGATAACCGCATCAAAGGTTTTATCCTCCAAGGGCAGGTTGTGGGCATCGGCGTGGAGCGTCTCCACCACCGGATTCCCCGACCAGACAGCCTCAATCTGTGCCAGCATGGCACTGGATAGATCGCAGCATATCCATTTCTTGGGCCGCTGCCGCAAACCCGCCTCCACAAGGGCACCTGTACCTGCACCAACATCCAGCACCACTTTACCCTCAAGTTCCAAAGCGTCCAAGAGTTCCAGGGCAGCGGCCAAGGGAGGCCCAGGGAGGCAGCTCCATTCTGCCGCCAGGGCATCGAAAATGGCTTCCCGCTCCTTGTCAAACATGGATTTCCTCCAAAATGTATCTGTGATAATTCGTGCCACGTTTTTCCCAATTAGTGTTACTTATTCAACGCTGTTCCCGGCTTTCCTCTCACAAAAGACATGTTTACTAAAAACTTCCAAGGACAAATCTAAAGACAGATAAGACAAAGCCCGGGCAGCGCCGCACTGACACCATCCCGGGCCATTCATCCTGGCTGGCCAAACTCCACAGGTTCTACTTTCCCTTCTAGGTTTCGTCAGAGCGCCGACCCCACGGCTGTCTGCCGAAACCGTGCCCACCGTGATCAATCCGGTGTACCGCTTGAGCATTACATGCCGGACAGTGGAGTTCCACTCCCCTCTGGCCGGTGCCAAAGGGCAGGGCAAACTCATGCCGGCATTCTCTGCAGCGAAAACGCCGTTCAGCCAATCGGTAGTGACCTCCTTCTACCCGAAGTGCTTTACCTCCTACTAAAGCATCTGCTACCTTGTATCGGCTGGAAGTCAAGACTCTCTGGAAAGTGGGGCGCGATATGTTCATGCGGGCAGCACATTCTTCCTGCTCCAACCCCTCCAAATCCTTGAGCCGCAGAGCTTCCAATTCTTCCACTGTTAGTACAACTTCTTCTACATGCCGCATAGGCATACCGACAGGTTTGAAAAGAGTAACCTCCGGCATGAACTCTACCCGCCGCGGCTTGGGGGGTCTTGCCATATAACCAGCTCCCATCTTTCCATCGATATTGTGATCACTAAACCCCTATCCTAATCGTCTTTGAGCCAATCTAATGCAGTCAAAAGGGACTCTTGACCATCCTTAATAGAGTCCCCTTGGTGTCAAAATCCGGTGTTTTGGGTTAAAGCTTGCCGTGGAACCATTCAGCGGTCTTGTTGATAACTGCCCTCTCCCAGTCATGCCGGTTAAAGGTATGATCTGCCCCGGCCACGATGAATTTCTCCTTTTCTCCCCCAATAGCCCCATGATAAAAATCGGCATGTTCAACCGGCACCGTAGGATCGGCATCACCGTGGACAATCAAAGCCGAACCGGGAAATCCTGCCACCAATGCCAGGGGATCTTGTTTTCGAGCATCCTCGTAAAAACCGTAATTGAGAATGTTACCGTTTACATCGGCGTAACCCTGTTCTCTCGCCTGACGCAAGAGCTCCTCTTGCCGCTCAAAAATGTCAAACTTGGCAACAGCAGCCCACAGGGCAAGACACTTAACCCGTTTATCTAGCCCTGCCACCGAGGCGGCAATCGCTCCTCCCATGCTGAGTCCTAGGACTCCGAGCCTCTGACCATCGACTTCGGGCTGCTCCTGGAGGAAATCCAGCACTCTAATGGCGTCGGCAATTTCGCCGCTGACTGTCATATCGGCAAAATCGCCTTCGCTGTCTCCGGAGCCCCGAAAATCAAAGCGTACCGCCGCAATTCCCTTCTGGACCAGTGCCCGGGACATTTTGACGAAAAGTCGATGGGGCTCTACCTTGGTACCGGTAAAACCGTGATAAATCGCAACAGCCGGAAACGGCCCCTTACCCTCCGGCAGATGCAGCATTCCCACCATTTGTTCTCCCTGACTGATCAGGGTGACCGGCTTCTCCAAAACAATCCCTCCCTTGGGAAGAAAACCCATGTTTGATTTAGTTTTCGTTTCTTCCCAGGCAAATCCTGCAGAATTAATGGGCCGAATGAGAAGGCGCCATCAGGCTCCTGATGTGGGAAGCATGGGTTTTCCGGCTGCATCCCGTGCAGATAGTGAAGCAGGCCATGCCTTAGAAGGACATGGCCTGCTTCCGATAGGGGGTCCTTACGCTGTTGTCTGTGGTATTACCGCTGTCAGTACCCTGCTGCCTACTGGTCTTTCTGTATTGGCGGTCTGTTCTGCAGAGATAACGGCTGCATTGAACACTGTCAGCGTCTGGGCCGGCACTAGACGGCCTACCCAAGTATCCTGGGGCGATCTGAACATGGTTGTTACTACCCAATTGTTGGTGTTAGCCTCTCTCAGCCACAGCTTATAGACTTCCTGGTTGAACTCCATGGGATCCGGTATATTGGAGGCAGTTCCCAACACTACATTGTCTGTGTAATCCAGGAACAGAACTCCATCTGCATTGGGTGCTAGATCCGTGGGCGCCATGACAAGACACCGTCTGCCCCTAGGAGGCTGCTGTACTGGGATGCAGATCCGCTGACCCGGTATCAAGTTATTGGGATCGACGCCTGGATTAGCTGCGATAATGGCTGCCACCGTTGTGCCGAATCGGGCTGCCAGCTCAAAGAGGGTGTCTCCCGGCTGGATGGTGTAGAAGAATCCCTGGCATACCGGCGGCTGCTGTACCGGAATGCAGATCCGCTGGCCCGGTATTAGGTTGTTGGGGTCAATGCCCGGGTTGGCTGCAATAATGGCCGCTACTGTGGTACCGAACCGGGCCGCCAGCTGGAAGATGGTGTCACCTGGCTGGATGGTGTAGAAGAATCCCTGACATACCGGCGGCTGCTGTACCGGAATGCAGATCCGCTGGCCCGGTATTAGGTTGTTGGGGTCAATGCCCGGGTTGGCTGCAATAATG
>JAAYGR010000168.1 GCA_012727675.1 Bacillota bacterium | reverse complement strand
TCAAGGATTGCAGCCCGTGCATTGTGGCTGTCACGACATTGATGGGGTTGGAGGATCCAAGTGACTTTGTCAATATATCTCGAATCCCGGCGCACTCCAAAACTGCACGTACCGGACCGCCGGCAATAACCCCAGTACCCTCTGCCGCGGGCTTTAGGAAAACCCGTGCTCCGCTAAACTTGGTGGTAACCTCATGGGGTATGGTTGTACCGACAATGGGAACCTTGATCATATTCTTCCGGGCCTCATCAACAGCCTTCCGGATAGCACCTGCTACTTCCTTAGCTTTGCCCAGTCCGGCTCCTACATGGCCGTTCCCATCGCCCACTACCACCAGGGCACTGAAGCTTCTGCTGCGACCTCCCTTTACAGTCTTGGAAACAGGGTTAATGCTCACTACCCTTTCTTCCAGTTCACCGAGGGAATCAGGATCGATCCGATCATTTCCAAGTATCATTCACTCCAGCCTCCTTTCACCTAGAAGTCAAGTCCAGCCTCCCGAGCTGCATCGGCCAAGGCTGCCACCCGTCCTGCATATTCGTAGCCGCCCCGGTCGAAAACTACTTGCTTGATGCCTTTATCTAAAGCCCTCTTAGCCACCAGCTCTCCAACTGCCTTAGCCGCATCCATATTGCTGGTTGCCTCCAGCTGATCCCGCAGCGCAGGATCCAAGGTGGAGGCCGCCACCAAAGTCTTGCCCTCAGTATCATCGATAATCTGGGCATAGATATGGTTCAAGCTGCGGTAAACATTGAGGCGGGGCCGTTCCGGAGTGCCGACAACCCGTTTTCGGAGCCGAAGGTGCCGCTTCTGCCGGGCTACTGTGCGATTAAATCTTGGCATTTCCCTTCACCTCTTCTTAGACTTTACCTGCTTTACCCGCCTTGCGTCTAATATGCTCGCCAGCATACCGGATTCCCTTACCCAGGTAAGGCTCTGGCGGCCGTACAGCACGGATCCGGGCAGCAATCTCGCCCACCAGCTGTTTGTCAATACCTTTAACCGAGATCCGTGTCGGGGCCGGAACTTCGAACTCAATCCCCGGCTCCGGCTCAAATTCCACCGGATGGGAGAACCCCATGCTCAAGACCAGCTTGTTACCCTGCAGGGCCGCCCGATAACCAACACCGGTGATCTCCAAATTCTTCTGATAGCCCTTGGTCACACCTTCTATCATGTTGGCAATTAAGCTGCGGGTCAAGCCGTGCAAAGCTCGATGATTCTTCTCGTCACTCGGCCGCTGCACGGTAAGGGTATTTCCTTCCAGGGCAATAACCATATCCGGATGAAATTCCTGGGTTAAGGTGCCTTTGGGTCCCCGGACTGTGACAGTCTGGCCCTCCACCTTTACTTCCACTCCACTGGGAATTTCTACCGGCATTTTACCGATCCTAGACACGATTGCCCCTCCTCTCTCCTAACTCAGAACGATTAATACATTGGTTTGCATCAGTCTCGCTGTCGATTCCAGTCCATCTATTACCACACATAACAGAGAACCTCTCCACCTACGCCTAGCTGTCGTGCTGCTTTATCTGTCATTACTCCCTTTGAGGTAGACAGGATAGCAATCCCTAGGCCGCCTAACACCCGCGGTATCTCGTCCTTATTGGCATAAACCCTTAGTCCGGGCTTGCTGATCCGCTTGATGCCGCTGATAACCATCTGCTTGTTGGCCCCATACTTCAGATAGATACGGAGAAAGCCGTGTTTCCCATCATCGACTACTTTGTAATCTCTGACATAGCCCTCTTCCTTGAGAATCCGTGCCACCTCTACCTTCAGTTTAGAGACGGGGATATCCACACTATCGTGCTTAGCGCTGTTTGCATTGCGAATGCGCGTCAGCATATCGGCGATCGGGTCTGTCATTACCATTGCGCAACCCCCTTCCTCATGGCTCTTTTTTACCAACTAGCCTTCCGAATTCCTGGCAGCTGACCTGTTGACGCCAGCTCACGGAAACAAATCCGGCATAGCTCGAATTTACGCATGTAAGCCCGGGGGCGTCCACAGATGCGGCAGCGATTATACCGGCGTGTGGAGAACTTGGGTGTCCTCTGAGCCTGGATAATCTTTGACTTTTTCGCCACAGTATCACTCCTTCGCGACCTGGGAATCCAGTTCTTTTAAGTCCATTGTCGCCTCATCCCGGCCACTACTGACGGAACGGCATTCCCAGAGCTTTCAGCAGTTCTAGACCTTCTTCATCAGTCTCGGCAGTAGTCTCAATGGTAATATTCATGCCCTGTACCCGCTCTACATCGTCATACCGGATCTCTGGGAAAATCAGCTGTTCCCGAATGCCCAAGGTATAGTTCCCCCGCCCATCAAAGGACCTGGGAGAAACGCCGCGAAAATCTCGGATTCTAGGCAGCGCCACGTTGATGAGTTTATCCAAAAACTCCCACATACGGTCGCCCCGCAGCGTTACCATACAACCTACAGGCATACCTTCCCGGAGTCTAAATGCCGCCACCGACTTCTTGGCTCTGGTAACCACCGGCTTTTGGCCGCTGATGACGGTCAAATCTTTTACTGCCGAGTCCATGGCCTTGGCATCCTGGACTGCAGCGCCGACTCCCATGTTGATGGTGACCTTGTTGATTCTAGGAACCATCATGACATTCTTATACTTAAACCGGTCTACTAGCGCCGGTACTACTTCATTTTGGTACTTGTCCTTTAGCCGTGGCATCATGCGTCCCTCCTTCCACACCCTTAATCAATGGGTCTCTCGCACCTCTTGCAGATCCGCTGAACGCCTTTCTCTCCCCGCTCTCTCCGGACCCGACTGGGTTGATCGCATTTTGGGCAGATCAGCATAACGTTAGAGGCATTGATGGGCGCAGGGCGCTCGATAATGCCGCCTTGCGTATTGGTACGGGTCGGCCTGGTATGCTTCTTCACTATATTAATGCCATCAACAATGACCCTATTTTCTTTGGGGAGAACCTTTAGTACCTTACCGGATTTACCTTTGTCTTCTCCCGAAAGAATATAAACCCGGTCATCTTTCTTCACGTGTACTTTGGCCACTGGCTCCAACCTCCTTCCCATGGAAACTACAACACTTCCGGAGCGAGAGACAAGATTTTCATGAAATTAGCATCCCGAAGCTCCCGGGCCACGGGCCCAAAAATTCGGGTGCCCCGAGGGTTATTCTGGTTATCGATGACAACTGCTG
>JAAYGR010000167.1 GCA_012727675.1 Bacillota bacterium | reverse complement strand
CGGTCATCCCCCTCTAGTTCTGTCTACCACTTGCCCTTATTTATAGGATACATTACCAATGTTTCAAATTAGAAAACAAAGTGGCGAGGTCCCGAAATCCGAGAATACCTCACCACCATAACTTGTATCTTCTCGGTGGGCCAAGTCTAGTTCATCTCTTGATCATTGAGAAGCTAGAATATGAGCTAACCGATGAAATTCCAAGTCCGTAGACTTTTCCTGTTGGAAAACCTCTTCCAGCGGGGTTGCCTTGATCTCATTGTTAATGATTCCCACCATATAGCCGCTGCGACCTTCCATCAGCATCTCTACAGCCCGGGCGCCCAGTCTCGAGGCTAGGATTCTGTCATTGGCAGTTGGATTGCCGCCTCGCTGGATATGCCCTAATACAGTAACCCGGGTTTCAAAACCTGTCTTTTCTGTCACGTAATTAGCTACATGAAAAGCACTGCTCTCATTTAAGCTTCGACCAGTCTTGAAATTTCCGCCTACTCCCTCGGCCACCAAAACAATACTGTGGGCTTTGCCCAATTTGTACCCGCTTACTAGACGCTCACACACTTCGTCCAAGCAGAAATCCACCTCGGGAATGAGAATAGTCTCTGCTCCCCCAGCTAGTCCGGCATACAGTGCTATGTGTCCACTATGACGGCCCATAACCTCAACAACATAGATCCTCTCGTGGGATGTGGCTGTATCCCTGATCTTGTTAATGACCTCAATGACTGTGTTAACGGTAGTGTCAAATCCGATGGAAAAATCGGTGCACGGTATATCATTATCAATGGTAGCAGGAATACCTATGATGTTAATGCCGTGCTCCTGCAGGCGCAGCGCGCCTCGGAAGGAACCGTCCCCTCCGATCACTACCAGACCTTCAACCCCAGCGCGGCGCAGATTCTCTACAGCCTTAGCCTGGCCCTCAGGGGTTGTAAACTCCACCGAGCGGGCACTCTTTAAGATGGTACCGCCCCGGTGGATAATATCAGCTACAGAGCGGGGATTAAGCTCAATAAATTCGTCATGGATAAGACCGTGAAAACCCCGCATTACTCCCAAAACATTTAACTGGTGATATCCCCCAGTTCGGACAACTGCCCTAACGGCAGCATTCATGCCTGGGGCATCCCCTCCCGAAGTCACAACAGCAATTGTCTTCATCCTACTGACCCGCCGAAAACCGATAACCCGGCAATCTCGGCGAAGCCGTCCTCCCCCTTCCACATACCCTCATTCATGTCTTTCATATACAGCTACTGCCCTTTCCCGCCATTTGCCCAGCCGGCGGAATCTAGCTAACCTCTGCTCCACCAGCTCATCAGCGGGAATCTCCAAGAGCAGCTGCAGATTTTCCTGTAAAGCCTGCTTTAAATTGGCTGCTGCCTCTTCATGGTTCTTGTGTGCTCCACCCAGCGGCTCCGTGACTATGGAGTCGATAGCCCCGAACTTCAGGAGGTCCTGGGCTGTCAGCTTTAGTGCCTCCGCCGCTTCAGGTGCTTTACTAGAATCCTTCCAAAGGATTTGGGCACACATCTCCGGTGAGATCACCGAATACCAGGCGTGTTCCATCATCAAGATCCGGTCACCGATGCCGATGGCTAAAGCTCCTCCGCTTCCACCCTCACCGGTAATCACACAGACAATCGGCACTTGCAGGAAGGACATTCGCCTAATGCACTCTGCGATAGCATTACCCTGACCCCGCTCCTCTGCTTCGATACCGGGATATGCCCCTACGACATCGATGAGGGAGATAATCGGGCGGCGGAACTTGTCGGCTTGCTCCATAAGACGCATAGCCTTGCGGTAGCCCTCCGGATGGGGCAAACCAAAGTTGCGGCGCATATTCTCCTTGGTGTCCCGCCCCTTCTGGGGACCGATCACAGTTACCGGGATCCCATCGAAGGTGGCTATACCTCCTACAATAGCGGGGTCATCCCGGTAATGCCGATCACCGTGGAACTCGATGAAATCATCGAAAACCATTTCTATATAATCTAAAGTAGTAGGTCGTTTCGGATGACGGGCCAGCAGCACCTGCTGCCAAGCTGTCAAGTTCTGATAGATCTCCCGCCGTAAGGAATCAGCCTTCTTTTCTAAAGTAGCTATCTCCCGGGACAAATCCATGTCCTCTTCGGTGGTGAACTTCTGAAGCTCCGCAATCCGCAGCTCCAGCTCATACAGGGGCTTCTCCCATTCGAACAATCCGTTACGCACTGGAAACCAGCCCCTTCCTGTGTAAGGATAGAATCTTGCCCAGCACCTGCCTCATATCCTTGCGCTGAACAATTTTATCAATCATGCCGTGTTCCATAGCAAACTCAGCACTTTGAAATCCCTTGGGCAGGCTCTGTTTTGTTGCTTCCTCCACGATCCGCGGACCGGCAAATCCAATCAGTGCACCGGGCTCTGCCAGCAGTATATCCCCCAAAGAGGCAAAGCTGGCATATACCCCGCCCAAAGTAGGATTGGTCAATACCGATACGTACAAAAAACCGGCCCGATTGTGCCGCTCCACTGCTTGACTGGTCTTGGCCATCTGCATCAAAGAAAGGATACCCTCCTGCATCCTGGCGCCTCCACCGCCTGCAGAAAAAATCACCACCGGCAGTTCCTGCTCAATGGCTAATTCGAAGGTCCTGGTCACTCGTTCGCCAACCACAGAACCCATACTGCCGGCCATAAAATCAAAATCGGTTACTGCCAGCATGCATGGATTGCCGTAGATAGCCGCTCGACCGACAATCAAGGCCTCATCTAAGCCCGTTTTCTCCTGGGCTTGGGCCAGTTTCTCGGAATAGCCAGGGAAACCCAGAGGGTTATCTGATTCAAGATGGGTATCAAGTTCTTCAAAGGAACCCTCATCTACTGTCATGTGCAGCCGTTCCGCAATGCTAATGCGAAAATGGAAGCCGCATTTTTCACATACGTAGTGGTTTTTCTCCAGATCCTTCTTATAGATCAAGTTTGAACAGTGGGGGCATTTCTGCCATAATGCCACAGAAGCATCTTGTTTCACGGAAACCGCCTGGGGTCGGACGGTCACATACTTCGGCTTGGACCGAAAGAGATCCTTAAACATTCACCCCACTCCTTTTAGGAGCCCATTGATCTGCAGATGATTCCCTGGGCCTCTTCTGCCTCCAACTCGGCTACCAGAATTTCGTAGTAACTGCGACGCTTGCCTGCACCCACCGGCCGCACAGTTGCCATAATGCCCTCATCTTCTAAGACATTTTTGAGCCTTTCCGCCGCTGGTAAATCTGGAACGACATAGACTACTGTCAACACCGGATAGAATCCTCCTTAAATCATCCGACTAGGAAAATCGGCTTCCAACGACGCCCATTAGCCCATATGTCTTTCAGCAGTATCCATTCAAAAATTAATCAGGGCGCAAAACTCGTTAAGATCATATCCCACGCCCTTATCGCTGTCAAGCATGCCTAGTATTCCAAAGAGCTGGAAAGAGCAGCCGTTACAGTCTCTCCAAGAGCGGCCTTCTTAGGAATTCTTCCCATACATTGGGCTCTTCCTCGATCCTCTCAATATCGGCACCGAGTTTTCTCAGTTTGAGATCGATATGTTCATATCCTCTATCAATCAGCTCAATACCACTGATCTCCGTCTCACCCTTAGCAGCAAGTGCCGCCAGCACCAAGGCCGCACCGGCCCTGAGATCCGTCGCTTCCACCTGGGCACCGGTAAGTTCCGGCACTCCCCTGATAATGGCCGTATCCCGCTCAACCTTGATATCGGCACCCATACGGCGAAGTTCATCAACATAGCGGAAGCGGTCAAAGATGGTTTCCCGAATGATGCTGGTCCCATCGGCAATCGACATCATAGCCGCGAAGGGCTGCTGCAAATCGGTGGGGAAACCTGGATAAGGGGCTGTCTCTAAGTCTACTGCAGTAGGGCGCCCTTGGGCACGGATCCGAATACTGTTGATATCTTCCTCGATTTCCAGGCCGGCTTCTTCACACTTCATGATAGAAGAGCGCAGATGCTCCGGCACCACATTGGTTAATACCAATTCTCCCCCGGTGATGCCGCAAGCCACCATATAGGTGCCTGCCTCGATGCGGTCCGAGATGATAACATAATCTGTTCCCCGTAGTTTATCAACACCGTCAATGCGAATCACATCGGTACCGGCTCCCCGAATCCGAGCCCCCATGGAGCTTAAGTAAATTGCCAAATCCACAATTTCCGGTTCTTTGGCGGCATTTTCCAGAACGGTAGTCCCCTTTGCCCGGCTTGCCGCCAGCATCAGGTTAATGGTGGTACCTACACTCGACCGGTTAATATAAATCTTAGCCCCCACCAACTCATTTGCTTCTGCCTTGACAAAACCGTGCTCGATGCTGACCTTAGCCCCTAAAGCCTGAAACCCCTTTAGATGAAAATCCACAGGCCGGGAACCAAGCGCGCAGCCTCCCGGAAGAGGCACCTCTGCTTTACCAAGCCGGGCCAAGAGCAGCCCCGCAACATAAAAAGAAGCCCGCATTTTCCTTACCAAGTCATATGATGCCTGATGCCTTTCCAGTCCATCGGGTATTACATGCAGGCGATTTGCTTCATCGAACCAAATCTCTGCACCGAGTTCCTGCAGGATCTTGCAAATTGTATATACGTCAATGTCCCGGGGAATATTCTCCAAGACACTTTCTCCCTCAGCTAGACACGCCGCCACTATAATAGGCAAAGCACTGTTCTTAGACCCACTGATTTCCACTGTACCTTTTAGGGGCGTACCTCCCCTAATCAGCAGTTTCGCCACTACACTACCTCCCCAAACACGAGGATACTCCTGTGGTCAGCCGTCGCGGCTGACTATATTTTCCAAATCAAGTATTTTCAACTCAAAGGGATTCCAGGTAGGATCTAACTATTTCCTCCATGAGCTCATCCCGATCAATCCTCTTGATCAGGAGCCTGGCATCCCCATGGCTGGTAATGTAAGCTGGATCGCCGGACAATAGATAGCCAACAATCTGATCTACCGGCCGGTACCCTTTTTCTTCCAACGCCCGGCATACCTGACGCATAAGTTTCTTTATATCCAGCTCATCACTATCGGCAGCTGTAAACATCCGGGTTTTTTACGATAGATCTG
>JAAYGR010000166.1 GCA_012727675.1 Bacillota bacterium | reverse complement strand
TCCGTGTCTTCGGCTCATCGAACTTGAGTTCATCTACTACTATCAAGCTGCCGGCAGCTACCTTAGACGATAAAGCAGATTTCAATGCTTGTCGCCGGGCCTTCTTCGGCATTGCGAGCCTGTAGTCCCGCGGCTGAGGTCCAAAAGTGACGCCGCCGCCTACCCAAATGGGTGAACGGATACTGCCGTGTCGAGCCCTTCCTGTACCCTTCTGCCGCCAGGGCTTACGACCACCGCCGCTGACCGCAGCTCTGGTCTTCGTGGCTGCGGTGCCACGCCGCTGATTGGCAAGATACATTACTACAGCCTGATGCATGAGCCCTGTATTCACTGGAGCAGCGAATATCTCGTCATTGAGCTCCAACTCGCCCACCGTATTGCCTTGCATGTTATATACAGCGACCTTCGGCATCGGATCTGCCCCCTTTCCTAATCACATAAACTGGCTTTGCAATCTATCTTCTTGCTTATCTACTCTTGCCACTGGTCTGCACTTTTACGAGGCTGCCCCTGACACCAGGAACGCCGCCTTTGATCAGCAGCAAATTCCGTTCCGCATCTACCTGAACGACCTCCAGCCCCTGGATGGTTCTCCGCACATTGCCCAACCTGCCCGGGAGTTTCCGCCCTTTGAATACCCGAGCTGGTCCAACTGGTCCCAGGGAACCAACCCGCCGGTGATACATGGAACCATGGCTCATGGGTCCTCTCGCGAATCCCCAGCGCTTAATGACGCCGGCAAAACCCTTACCTTTGGTCTTTCCGGTAACATCAACCAGGTCACCCGGTTTGAAAATATCCACCGTTATGGTGTCCCCTACGTTGAGCTCCTGAAACTCCGGTGCATCCTCTACCCGGAACTCCCTCAGATACCGAACGCTCTTTACGCCGGCCTTGGCCAGATGCCCCTTCTCCGGCTTATTGATTAGGGTCTCACGCTTCTCGCCGAAGCCGACTTGGATGGCGTCATACCCATCCGTTTCCTTAGTCTTAACTTGGACAACGGTATTGGGTGTAGCTTCAATCACTGTGACAGGCACCAACCGCCCGTCTTCGGTAAAGACCTGGGTCATGCCTATTTTACGACCTAAAATCCCTTTTGGCATCTGTTACACCCCCTTGCACTGCCTGCACCGCTTAAAACCGCTCAAATTTCATCTCATAGTTTGATCTCGATATCGACAGCCGCCGGTAGGTCCAGTCGCATCAGGGCGTCGACCGTCTTCGGTGTCGGCTCTAGGATGTCGATCAATCGCTTATGAGTGCGCATTTCAAACTGCTCACGGGAATCTTTGTGAATGTGCACTGAACGCAAAACCGTATACACATTGCGCTCCGTGGGCAGGGGAATGGGTCCCGAAACGACTGCACCTGTTCGCTTTGCTGTGTCTACAATCTTTTCAGCCGAGGCATCCAAGAGTCTGTGGTCAAATGCCTTAAGGCGGATGCGAATTCTCTGCTTCTTAGCCACGGATTTCCCTCCTTACTTGCGCCTGATTTTCAGACATACTCCGCGAAAATTCCCCGGTCCCTAGTACCTACTACCCGCATTCATCAGGCACAGGAGACGGGACCGGCAACCTCTCGCTTCATCGCAAGGCCTGCAGAGCGTTGCGACTGATTTTGCCAATACTTGCCAAATGCTTCTTGGGCAGACAGAGGGGGATTCGACTTCCCAGAATCCCCCCATTTCAGACCCCAGCTTGACACAAGCTGATTCGGACTCTCTAGGCCGTACGCTCTGCTTGGCAATATTATCACTGGCTTTCTTTAGGCCAGGATCTTTGTCACTACTCCGGCACCTACGGTTCTGCCACCCTCGCGGATAGCGAAACGGAGACCTTCCTCCATCGCGATGGGTGTAATGAGCTCAGCATGGACCCGAACGTTGTCGCCAGGCATGATCATCTCTACACCCTCAGGGAGATTGACTACACCGTTAACGTCAGTTGTCCGGAAGTAGAACTGGGGACGGTAACCGCTGAAG
>JAAYGR010000165.1 GCA_012727675.1 Bacillota bacterium | reverse complement strand
GGTCAAGGCTGTTGCTATTGCCCGCGGGTTTGTGGCCCCCAGCGGCATCGATCTCATCTGTATTCCCGCATTCACCGACATCGAAATCGATGGTGAAGAGAGAACTGCTATCAGAATCATAGTGGAACCTCGCTAGTGTCCCTAGCAATGAACACGTGTCGTTGATTTGCCTGCCCGGACGTTGGCTAACGCCAATGGGGGCAGGTTTTTTTGTCCAAAATAAATCGAAAGCCAAGTGAACTGGAGGTAATGGGTTTGACAAAGGGGACTCTGAATTGGTATCGGGAAACGCTGATGATTGATGCCCATAACGATGTCATTTCCAGGATGAGGGATAGCGGCTTAGATTTTTGCCTGCGGCAGTCTGCTACCCACAGTGACCTGCCCCGGCTGCTAGAAGCAGGGGTGAACCTGCAGGTTTTGGCCCTGTTTGCGCCGCCGGATTCCAATAAGAGCGTAACACTGCAGAGGATCCTGTCCTATGCTGAGTATGCCCTTGACTGTATTGACCGGGATCAGCGGCTCCATCTTGTTCGCACAAAGGCAGATCTAGAAATGGCAGCGCCGGGGAAGGAGAAGCTTGGGGTAATCTTAGGGGTGGAAGGCGGAGACTGTCTCGGTGAGGAATTGTGGATTTTGCGGCTCTTGTTCCGGCTGGGGGTCCGGCTGCTGACCATAACCTGGAGCAATCGCAATGCACTGGCTGATGGGATCTGGGAAGAGAATACAAAGGGCGGTCTTACTGTCTTTGGTAAGGAGGTTATCAAAGAGATGGAAGCCCTGGGTATGGTCATCGATGTATCCCATCTAGCTCCGGCAGGTTTCTGGGATGTCGCTGAGGTGGCTTCGGGACCGTTTATCGCCTCCCATTCCAATGCTGCGGCAATTTGTTCTCATCCCCGGAATTTGACCGATGAACAGATCCGGTGTATTGCTGATCGGGGTGGGGTGGTGGGTGTCAATTTCTGCGGTCCCCATTTGACCGAGGCCGGCAGTGCTGCCTTAGATGACGTGATAGTCCACATCGAGCATTTGTGGAATGTGGCGGGGGAAGATCATGTCGGTCTAGGCACTGATTACGACGGCATCGATGTTCCTCCCAAGGGACTTGAGGATGTAACGGCTTTGCCGCGGCTGATTGAAAACTTGCAGCGAAGAGGTCACTCCGAAAGCCGCCTGGAGAAGTTCATGGGAGGCAATTTCCTGCGGTTTTTCAACACAGTCTTGCCCGACTAATGAGGGATCTCCATCACCGCAATCCGCGGGCTGCAGAATCGTCATCCTTTGGATATTCGGTGGAACAGTGGCCAGGTATGAAAAATCGTTTGGTGTTAAATAATATCAATCGAAGAGTGAGGCCCGGTTCCACCGGGGAAAGGAGGCGTATATGTGACTGTTGTCAAGGTGGTAGAATTGGTGGGAGAATCTACTACCGGCTGGGAGGATGCCGTTCAGACCGCTGTCAAGGAAGCCTGTAAGACCATTAGAAACATAACCGGCGTTCATGTGAAAAACATGACTGGGACGGTAGACTCCAACGGTAATATTGTTGAGTACAAAGCCAACGTGGAACTAGCCTTCGCAGTGGAGGGAAGCTAGCCTGAGCATCCGATTCGACGGAATCGGTATCGGCGAGAAGAGGTGATGGAGATGGATTGGGTAGGTGCAGTCGTTCGTTTTGTCGTGTCGGCATTGGTGCTGATGCTGGTGGGGTATATTGTGCCCGGTTTCCAAGTCATGGGGTTTCTCAATGCCCTGCTGGCAGCGGTGGTCATTGCTGCCATTGGGTGGGTGATAGAAGCCACGCTGGGTAAGGATGTTTCACCCTACAGCCGGGGGATCGTTGGATTTCTAGTTTCAGCGGTGGTAATCTGGGCTGCCCAGTTTATCGTTCCGGAGATGCAGGTCTCGGTACTTGGAGCCCTCCTGGCGGCTTTTGTCATCGGGATCATCGATCTGTTCGTACCTACTACGGTAAGGTAATAACCCCTTGTTGACATTGACATCGAGGCCGCATGCTGAACGCGCAGGCAAGACGGCCCTTGGAAGGCACCCTTCCGGGTGCTTTCCTTTTTTTGCCTTAGAACTGCATAAAGTCCCAAGGTGCAGCGCATGATTCTAATAATGACTGCAAAGGGCCGGGGGTGAGGGACTCTGCAGCTGGATAAGGCTCTGGAAAAGAACCTGTCGGTACTTAATGAAAGGTTGGGCATTGATGTCAGTTTTGACATCATCCTACGGGAGATCAGGGTAGGTAATAAGGATGCAGCCCTTCTGTTTCTCGACGGTTTTGTCCACGACTTGGTGACACAACAAGTGATATCAAGCCTCATGGCGGTCAAGCCCCATGAGCTGGCCTCCCAAGCTGTCAAGCGATTAATGGAGGAACATATCCCCCATTTTGAGATCTTTACTGTCAGTGACGTTGAAGAGTTGATCCAAACTGTTCTCTCTGGTCCCATGGTCCTTTTAATCGATGGGGCAAGGGAAGCAGTGGTAATCGATGTGCGGCAGTATCCCTCCCGCAGTATTGAAGAGCCGGAGCTTGAGCGGGTTACTAGAGGTTCTCGGGAGGGATTCGTTGAGACCGGTCTTTTCAATGCCAATCTCATCCGCCGCCGCCTGCGTGACCCGGGACTGCGGTTTGAGGCTTTTCAGGTGGGCAAGCGTTCAGCTGCAGATGTCTTTGTGGGCTATATCAAGGACATTGTTGATCCAGAGCTCCTTTCTGAGCTGAGACGGCGTCTTAACAGGATCAACGTATCCGCTCTGCCCCTTGGGAGCAAGAGCCTGGAGGAGTACCTCTTTGGGACAAAACGCAATCCCTTTCCGGTGGTGCGGTATACAGAACGTCCCGATGTAGTAGCTGCCCACCTCTTGGAGGGGCATATAGTAATTATCACCGACACAACTCCCGCTGCCATGATTGTGCCGGTAACTGCCTGGCACTT
>JAAYGR010000164.1 GCA_012727675.1 Bacillota bacterium | reverse complement strand
TTGCCCCAAAGGTTTGCTTAATCTTAGCACTATCGCCAAAGAAAGTCAAACCCCATTTCAGGGAATCATTCGCTGTGTCGACCATCATCCCCTGCGGCAGGACGCATGATCCGCCGATGCTTTTCCCTCATTTCCTCTCGATTGGCAGCGGGCGGCCAAAGTTCGCCCACTGCATCTTCCCGCATCGCGGCCGCCAAATTAGTATATACAAAGGGATTCTCCATAGTGAGGCTCCCAATTAGGTCCTTAACCTTATGCCTGTGGGTTTTCCCTTGGACTGGACAAGGGCTGGGCATCGGTACATACGATAACGTCTCGATAAACTCTTTAATCTCCGCTTCCCGCAAATAGACTAAAGGGCGGATCACCGTAACATTGGTTTTGTTCAAATACGACTTCGGGAGGAAGGTCTGTATTCTGCCAGAGTACAGTTGACTCATAAGAAAAGTCTCTACTGCATCATCGTGGTGATGGGCATAGGCCACCTTATTGTAGCCTTGGGCAGCTGCCGTCTGGTTAACCACCGCCCGGCGAAAATAGGCACAGCTCGAGCAGGGATTCTCCCGTCTTCTGTGAAGGGCTATGTCAGCGATCTGGGTCTTTTCGACGATCAAGGGAACATCAAGCTGCCGGCAAAACCCTTCCAGCAAGGGCACATCCGATGGCTTTTCAAACCCCAGGTCCACATGGACTGCTCCAAGTTCAAACCGAAAGGGCGACCTCTCTTGGAGCATCTTCAGCGCATAAAGGAGAAAGGAGCTGTCCTTTCCGCCGGAAAAGCCAACCATCACCCGATCTCCATCTTCCAGGAGTTCAAACTCAATAACTGCTCGCCATACTTTTCTCGCATAGTCTCTAGGTAATGCCAACTCCACAATACTTCCCCCTACAGCCATGCCCCAAGCTAAGGTTCCGTTTCCCAGCCGCTCCCCACCTGATTATACTGCAAAAAACCTTTCCTCCAGCATAGCACACAGAGCATGATAAACCGGCAGATGGGCTTCCTGTACCAGGTGGGTTTCTGAATACGGGACATTAAGGAGGACATCTGCATAATCCTTAACGACCCCTCCTCCTTCACCGGTGAATGCCACAACCTTCATCCCTCGGGCTTTGGCAACGATGGCAGCAGCCACTACATTGCGGGAGTTCCCAGAGGTAGAAAGGGCCCAAAGGACATCGCCTTCTTGACCCAGCGCATTGACCTGTTGGGCAAAGATCATGTCTCCAGCGATATCATTGATCACCGCTGTGCCGACAGCCGTTTGGGAAACCAGGGAAATGGCAGGTATGCCCTGCTGAAGTTGGCCCGCGATTTTTTCACCTTCGGCACCACCTATTTCAGCCAGGCGCTGTTTAAGGGCAGCCTCCAGAGGTCGTTTTTTCAAAAACCCTTTCAACAGCTCCCCTGCTATGTGCTCTGCATCAGCGGCACTGCCGCCGTTCCCACAAAGCAGCAGCTTCTTGCCAGATGCATAGGCTGCTTCTGTCAAGAGGTATGCTGTCCAAATAGGTTCAGCCAGGGTCTTTAGATCTTGCCGGCGGGTCAACAGGTCCTCCAAGTGGATCCTGGGATTCGTCATGAACCATCCCTCCCATTTGAGTACCGTTCTAACTTGGGCCTCACTCCAGAATAAGTATACCACAGGGACCCCTGAGGCAACATGGCGCTAAATAAATTACAGCCGGAGGTTCCCCTCCGGCCCTATATCTATTTTGCTATTCCCTGCTGGATGCCAAACTGCTTGTGGGTTACTCCCCTGCCAGCAGACAAATAGCATCGGCAAAGATGGCTGTGTTCCGGAGCAGTTCGTCAACCGTGGCGTATTCATCGTCCCGGTGAATATTCCGCTCATCCTCAGGGAACACCGGTCCAAATGCTACAGCATTGTCCAAGGCCCGGGCGTAGGTACCGCCGCCTATAGCCAAAGGTTTGCCTTTCTCACCGGTGTACTTCTCGTAAACCGTAAGGAGCTGCTGAACAAGGAAACTCTCCTCCGGCACATGGAGACTCCGCTGGCTGTGACCAGGTTCTACAGCCACACCGAACTTGGCGGCAGCTGCTTTGATGGGGTCAACTATCTCAGCCTGCTGTTTTGTCACCGGATAGCGGATATCTATATCCACATAGGCCTGATCATTCTCGTAATTGAGCACTCCGATGCTTAACGTCAGATGACCTGACACAGAATCGCTGAACCCAATACCCATGGACTCACCGTTGGTCTCAAGGCCGATGTGGCCACTCACCAGCCGGACCAGCTGGGTCACAGCGGAAGAATCTAAGGCATAACCAGCATCCATGATCTTATCCAACGCCTGGAGCATGTAGGCAGCGGCATTGACACCGGACTCGGGGGTTGAAGCATGGCCAGCGAGGCCTGTGACGGTTATTGCTAGTACGCCGCTGTCCAAGGAGGCCTCAACTTGGGGATAAGGGTCCTTTGCCAATGCTTTAGCGATCTCTGCTGCTTCCTCAAGAACACTTTGATCCCCGGTCAACCGGCAGGTGCACTGGGCGGGAATCATGTTGGGCCGGTGGCCTCCCTTTAGCTCCAATACCTTGAGTACCTTCCCATCTCCGGCGGCATCGGCCTTGCCTGAGCTTAGAAGTCGTACGTGGACTATACCTTTCTCCACATTAACCACCGGATATGTAGCATCGGGGACAAAGGCCATTGTCGGCATTTCTTCATGCTGACAGTAATAGTGGATTCCCCGCCAGCCCGACTCTTCATTGGTCCCGAAGATTATCCGAACCCGTCGCTTTAACGGAATCTCTGCATCCATTACAGCCTTTAGGGCATAAAGAGCGCTGATGGTAGGACCTTTGTTATCGGTGGCACCCCGGCCGTAGACCCTATCGTCTTCTAGAACGCCTTCAAAGGGAGGCTTGGTCCAGCCTTCACCGGCAGGCACTACGTCTAAATGGCACAGTATCCCCACTATCTCCTCACCGGATCCGTACTCGGCGTAACCAGCATACCCATCCAGGTTCTTGGTCTTGAACCCAAGTCTCTTGCTGAGTTCCAGCGCATACTCAAGGGCCCTGTTGACATCCTCGCCCAGAGGCATTCCCGGCTGGGGCTCTCCTTCAATGCTGGGAATCCGCAAGATTTCCTGAGTACTTCTGATAATTTCCTCCTTGTACTTTTCAGCATATGCCATGAAATCCATTTCCATCTTCCTTTCCACCGCCTGTTTGTGCCTTCAAGGCTGGGGCTCTGTATGTTCACATGTTGGGTTTCTCGGCATCGGACAGGGACTTGTCCAGACATCTAACTCCCCTGGTTCTAGAACTTCCAACTTCTCATTGTCAATCTTCAAGGCTCACCTTCTTGGCCACCATGCGGTCCTTATCGATGACAAAGTCAGAGAATACCGTTGGCACTGCCTTCTGCAAAAGCTCCAGCATCTGGATGCAGATGGTACGGATCTCCCATTGGGCTGCCTGCTCGCACCGGACGCTGAATATATGCCGCCATTCCCTAAGGTTGGCGGAAATGACAATTTCACTTGTCACAGCATTGGGCAGCACAAACCGGGCATCTTGTTTGGAAATGCCCAGCCCTTGAAGTTCTCCATACGCCTTTCTAATCTCCTCCATGAGGTCCTGAAAACGCTCCAAGGCAGCTGGATTGGCCGCGATTGTAGGAGGTACTACATAGTCAAAGTTCTCTTCTGAAACGTACCGTTGGGACTGCTGCGAAAAAGATGCCAGGCGGTGCCGCACTATCTGATGCGTAAATGCCCGGGAGCCGCCCTTTATGCGAAAGGTAGCATAAGCATGCTCCAGCACAGATAAATGGTCCTGGCGAAGCAGCATGCGGATGAATCTCTGTTCACTGCCGGGCTTACTCCTGTCATGGGACAAATAACAGGTGCGCCCTGCAAGTTCAATCAGCTGTTCTGCATCAGGGGTAATGGCTAAAAGCTCAACTTCCGCCATTTCGCTGCCCCTCCTTTCTAGCTTCATGGGCTTCAATCTATCGAGCCCATCTAGATGCACCTTTAGGTGCGCTTCTTACAGTATTCCACACCATCGGTGTTTATCCTCCGGATGCGGCAGGACCTTGCTTGGGCCGGCAGCTCACCTCCGGGAAAACAAAAAAAGCGCAGCCGATAAATCATCAGCTGCACTCTAGCGATTTCTCTTTACCTAAGGGAACTTCCCTATGCTCCAGGTATCAAGGAAAGACCCGATACCCGAGCATCCCGCATTACCTCTACGTAAAACTCGGTCCCCATAGGTATCACTACATCTTTGCCCTTGACAAACCATGCTCCAGCTAGGCCAATGGGATTACTAAGAAGGATGGCTCCCACCATTCCGGCGCCGGCAGCCAGCTCCAAGGATTTGTTTTTCTCAGTGGCCTTTTCCTCCATGACCAGGGCTACAGGACTTCCGTCAATGGCCGAAAGCGTGCCGAAATCTACAACCAGCCGCCCATC
>JAAYGR010000163.1 GCA_012727675.1 Bacillota bacterium | reverse complement strand
TCTCCAGCCATTCGCCAAAGGTCTCAGGCGTGCGGTCCGGGTCAAGACCTGCAGCTGCGAAGATATCTTTGTTGTAGAACCAGGGAGTAACAACTACGTCGCCTACAACGACATAATGTTCGCCGTTAGGACCTTTAACTGGATCCCACGTCTGGGGAGTGAAGATATCGCCCCAGGTTTCAAATCCTTCTGCATAAGGATTGGGCAAACTCAAGTATTCCCGCAGATCAACCAACAGACCCTGCGGACCGTATGTCTGGTTGGCATCGAAGTTTTGAACCCAAAAGATATCTGGAGCATTTCTGCCGATGAGCCGTGTACGCAGCCAAGTGTCATAGTTTTCTCCAGTAGAGGTCTCATCTAAGAACTCGATCTCAACCTTAGGATGGATCTTCTGATAATCAGCTGCAATCTGCCAGGCATACTGGGGCGGATCCCACCTGTCAGTTGCTCGCCTCTCCCGGGGCGCATAGGCCTGAAGGTAGATGGTCAGTTTCCCTTCGAACTCTGCCTCCGGCCCGAATACCGGGGCACTGAGAGCTGGAACAGCAACCATGCACACAAGCAGCAGCGAGACGATCCAGACAGCGAGACTGGTTTTTCTCATCCATATTCTCCTTTCAGATTCCTTCTGATAGCTTCGATGCTAAAGGCGACTTCGTTCAAAGGCTGTTTCCATCCACCACCCCCTTGGGCAATCCCGGGACTATACTCTAAACCTAATGCTCCAACTTCCCAGGACTCTTGCAATTATCACGATAGCCGCGTTTTGCTTTACTGTTACAGTTTCTGTGTTTATTTCTTAATTCTCTGTGTTTTTCTTCCTTCCTTCTTTTAGCCTCTTTGCGCACTCTGTACCCTCACCTGACATTTGTACAGTCTCTTTTGTGAGAACAGGGCCAACGGAGAGTGATAAACGCAAGTAACAGCGGAAGCCCTTGTCCGGGACCAGATTAAGCAAATCCGGGAGCAAACAAAAGAGAGGCTCACCATATTGGGTAAGCCTCTCCTATGTTTGCTCAGGCTTCTGTTTTCAACCTCAGACAGGAAGTCTCCTAACCTGCTGTCCGCAAGAACTCTTCATTTGCAAAGAAATCCACCATATCCTCAAAACTGCCCCGATAATCCGGCTCTCTGGAAAAAGGGCCGTCATCCAGAAGGTAATCCTCCACCAAGAAGGTCTTGATGCCCAGGTCTCCGGCCACCAGGTCTTCACAGGTGTTGTTACCCACCATGATACACTCATGGGGTGAACGCTCCAGCTCCTGCAAGATCTCAGCATAGTACTGGATGTTGGGCTTACAGAAGCGGGAGTTCTCATAGGTTGTGACCAGCGAATAAGGCAGATCCTCAATTCCTCCCCACCGCATCCGCTCATGGATAGCAACAGCAGGGAAAACAGGGTTAGTGGCAATAATCACGTCGTACCCCTTCGCAATGAGCTGCTTCACTAGGTTTCTTGCTGCGGGATGGGGAGCGACGCCGATAGTCTCCTGGATTTTCGGATAATCCCGCAGATAGAATTCATCCAGGAGAGGAATCAATTCTTCTAAGGGTACTTCCAACCCCTGGGCAAAGTGATCCCAGAAAACCTCTTTATTGGTGCGGGCCTCATCCAGTGACTTAATCATGGCTTCCGTAGCCTTGAGCAGCTTCTTGACAAACCTTTGGGGGTTCATCAAACGTGCTACCTTGTTGGCCACGCCCTCTAGATAAGCCTTGAGAAAATCATCATATTCGTAATGAACGAGAGTGCCGTCTAGATCAAAGAGTATTGTTCTGATCACTTAATCACCTCAGGAGTCTCTGCCTTCTGCCCTAGACATGATCCTTCCTGCCTGCTGCTAGGCGATAGAGACCTCTTCTCCCAGCTTGAAACGATCATGAATAGCCTGCACCGCCATCTCGACCTTGTCTTTATCAATTAAGCAGGACACTTTGATCTCGGAAGTACTGATGACTTCAATGTTTATCCCGTTTTCGGCCAAGACACCGAACATGGTAGCTGCCACCCCAGGATTGCTCATCATGCCGGCTCCGACAATTGACACCTTGGCCAACTGGTCGCTGTACAACACTCTACTGATGCCGAGCTTTTGCCGCACCTCATCTATGAGTTTCTTAGTCAGCTCATAATCATCCTGGCTGATGGTAAACAACAGGTCAGTCACAGGATCTTGTTTGGTGGTCTGGACGATCATGTCCACATTGATGCCCTCTGCAGCCAAAGTAGAAAAGATCTCATGGGCAACCCCAGGTCTGTCCGGCACATCCACCAGCACCACCTTTACCACATTCATGTCCCGGGTGACCCCGCTGACAACTCTCTGCTTTTCCATTTGATCGTCTCCTTTGACCAGTGTACCAGCAGCATCGCTAAAGCTTGAACGAACATGGATATTTACTCCCCAGGCAGCCGCCAGCTCTACAGCTCTAGGCTGCAGAATAACTGCACCTAGGCTGGCTAACTCCAGCATCTCGCCGTGGGAGATCTCATCCAGTTTCCGGGCCCCAGGAACGAGACGGGGATCCGCCGTGTAAACACCATCTACATCCGTATAAATCTCACAGACATCAGCCTCTAGTGCCGCAGCCAATGCCACCGCCGTTGTATCCGAACCACCCCTTCCCAGGGTGGTAATATCACCCATATCATTGATGCCCTGAAAACCAGCCACGATGACTATCTTGCCTTCATCTAGCTCCTTGCGGACCCTGACAGGATCCACCCGCAGGATCTTCGCCTTGGTGTAAAGGCTGTCGGTACAAATTCCTCCCTGGGCGCCGGTAAGGGAAATCACCGGCTCTCCCTCTTCAGCGATCGCCATAGCTAGGAGAGCTATCGATATCTGTTCACCGGTAGACAACAGCATGTCCAGCTCCCGCTTTGGCGGTGCTTGGGAGATTTCCTTCGCCTTGGCCAAGAGTTCATCGGTGGTATCTCCCTGGGCCGAGACAACTGCCACCACCCGATGACCCGCATTCTTGGTCCGGATAATCCTATGGGCTACCGCTTTCAGTTTCTGGACATCGGCCACCGATGAGCCGCCGTATTTTTGTACTACAATGTTCAAATTTCTCCCTCCTAGCCCCGTCTACTAATCAGCCAGATAAGCTCCCTGCTTAGCTGGAGTTGTTCTGATGATTCTGCATTCAATTCCATGATCCTGAAAGGCCTGCCCCATTGCTTCAGATACAGCAGCAGCTTGCTGCCCCAAGGTCAAGGCTACCACCGACGGTCCCGCACCTGAAAGGGCTGCCCCCAAGGCACCTGCCCCTCTAGCTGCTTCTAAGACCTCGGTCAGCCCTGGAACAAGGGCTCCCCGCATCGGCTGATGGAGTCTGTCATCCATTGCCTTTCCCAAGAGATCCCACCGTTCAGAGGTCCATGCAGCTACGAACAGAGCCGCCCTGCCGACATTGAAGACCGCATCTTGATGGGATACGCTCTTCGGCAGGACGCTTCTGGCCTCAGCGGTACTTAACTCAAAGGCAGGTACAGCCAGCACTGCCTGCAATTCATCGGGGGGATCTAGGACAACGTAGTGGAGTGTCTGCCCTTGACTCTCATCATTTCCATCGGCCGTCACCACCAGTCCCCCCAGCAAAGCCGGTGCAACATTGTCTGGATGGCCCTCAATTTCCGCAGCCAAAAGCAGCAGCTCATGGTCATCTAAACCAAGCTCCCCCAAGTGATTGGCGGCGAAGAGGCCGGCGATAATGGCCGTAGCACTGCTTCCCAGTCCCCTACTGATGGGAATATTGCTCTGGAGTCTTATCTCAACCGGTGGAGCACTCCGATTCCGATACCTATAGGCTGCCTGCCATGCTCGATAAATCAGCCGGCCGCCGCTGGCCCTTAAGCTTTCCTCACCTTCTCCAGCGGCAGTAAAACCCTCTGAGCCCAGCTCAAAATCGAATACATTATAAAAGCTCAAAGCCATACCCAGGCAGTCAAATCCCGCCCCTAGGTTAGCAGTTGTAGCCGGTACCAGCACCCGAACTCCTTTACCCATATTGCCCACCTATCTATCTTCAATCCTTCTCTTCAGGCAGCTTTATCCCGCCTGCCGCTATTGATACGGTCCAGCAATTATCTCTGCCGCATAGTGAGAATCAACAGTCCCATTCCATGAGCCGCCGGTACAGGACTAGCTTCTGGCAGGTGACAGAACTGCTTCGGCGATATCCTCTAGATTGGGTTCCAAGACCCGGGGCTCCCGGGACACCCCAATAGCCTGATCCGGATCCTTCAGGCCGTGGCCGGTGAGAACCGCCACCACCTTGGCTCCCTGGGGGAAATACCCGGCGGCGGCCAGTTTAGCCACACCCGCCAGGGAAGCAGCAGAAGCAGGCTCACAGAATATACCTTCGGTCTGTGCCAGCAGCTGATACGCAGCCAGGATTTCCCGGTCTGTCACCTTATCAATTAAACCGCCGGATTCATCCCTAGCGGCTGCGGCCTTCTGCCAGCTGGCAGGATTGCCGATACGAATGGCGGTAGCGATGGTTTCCGGCTCCTCTATAATCCGGTTCTCCACTATGGGCGCCGCCCCAGCTGCCTGGAATCCCAAGAGTTTGGGCAGACGGTTACTCAGTTCCTTGGCTTTGTATTCCTTAAATCCCTGCCAATATGCCGAGATGTTCCCTGCATTCCCAACAGGAATGGCCAAATAATCTGGAGCATCTCCCAAAGCATCGACGATTTCAAAGGCTGCCGTCTTCTGGCCCTCCAGCCGGTAAGGGTTTAGAGAATTCACCAGGGTTATGGGATACTGCTCAGTCAGTACCCGGACAAGGCGCAGCGCATCGTCAAAGTTACCCCTCACGGCAATTACCTCTGCCCCCTGCACGAGGGCTTGCGCCAGCTTCCCTAAGGCAATGGCTCCCTCAGGGAGGAGCACTATGCAGCGGAGGCCGGCCCTAGCAGCATAGGCCGCGGCCGATGCCGAGGTGTTGCCGGTGGAAGCACATATCACTGCCCTTGACCCAGCCTCCACCGCCTTGGAAACCGCGAGGGTCATTCCCCGATCCTTAAAGGATCCGGTGGGGTTTAGACCTTCGTACTTAATAAATAACTGGATATCGCTCCTGATTGCTGCGGCAAAGCGGGGCACCGCAATTAGCGGCGTATTGCCTTCCAGCAGACTTACCACCGGAGTTGCCTCCGTCACCGGCAAGAACTCCCGATAAGCTTTAATAATCCCCTCCCAGGCCATCAACGCCCGCCTCCTTCTACCCGAATCACACTTGCTATATCTTTCACGGCAGGCAGCGTGGCAATCCGGGCTAGACTTGCCCGCAGCCGGCGCTCCTCCACCTCGTGGGTAATAAACACAATGGGTACCGGCTCATCCTCACCCCGTCCCTGCTGAATCATGGATTCGATACTGACGCCCTCAGCTCCGAAGCTGGCTGCAACTTGAGCGAGCACCCCCGGCTTGTCCACTGCGTGGAGGCGGATATAGTACCTGGTGCGAACATCCTCCATGGACAGCACCGGAGCATCCTGCCACAGGGTCTCCACTCGATGGTGGGTCCCCTGCTTAAAGTTCCGCAGCACATCTACAATGTCGGCGATTACCGCGCTGCCGGTAGGAAGGTCGCCCGCGCCTCTCCCGTAAAACATCAGTTCCCCAACCGCGTCGCCCCGGACATAGATGGCGTTGAAAACATCGTGAACTGATGCCAGGGGATGCCGGTTAGGAATGAAGGTTGGATGGACCCTGACCTCAATTCCCTGGGGATGGCGTTTGCCGATTGCCAAGAGTTTGATGGTGTACCCGAAATGCTCTGCAAAGGAGATATCTTCCTGGGAGATCTTAGTAATGCCTTCCCGGTACACCTGGTTGATGGCAATGGGCTTCTGGAAAGCCAGGGAAGCGAGGATCACCAGTTTGTGAGCTGCATCATAACCTTCAACATCAGCTGCCGGATCAGCCTCCGCATAACCCAAGGCCTGGGCTTCAGCTAACACATCGGCAAAATCAGCCTTTTCCTGGGTCATCCTTGTCAAGATGTAATTGGTGGTGCCGTTGACAATCCCCATGATCTCTTCAATGCGGTTGCCAACCAATGATTCTCTTAAAGGCTTGATAATGGGAATACCGCCCCCTACCGCGCCTTCATAGTAGAGGTCTGCACCGTTTTCTGCTGCCAAACGGATTAACCTGGCTCCATAGGTGGCAATCACTGCCTTATTGGCAGTAACCACGTGCTTGCCCCTGCTCAAAGCTTCATGTATGTACTGATAAGCCGGCTCAAGGCCTCCTATCAGTTCGACTACTATCCCAATCTCAGGATCATCCAAGATCTCCCTGGGGTCAGTAGTCAAGAGGGAGCGGTCTACCTCAACTCCCCGGGGCTTGTCCAAATCCCGAACCAGGATCTTGGCCACCTCAAATTCGGCGCCCGCCCGGGCAGAAATAATTGACCGGTTGCTTTGCAGGATCTTGTATACTCCCGTCCCCACCGTTCCAAACCCCAAAAGTCCCAGTTTCAAAGGTTTGTCCATGTTTTTCGGCCTCAGCCTTCGCCCCTCCAAGAATCTTTCTATAATCAAAAGTAGATGCCGAAAAAGCCTAGCATCTACCACCTAGCTTTGATATATTATACCATCTGGCTTACCTGGAAGAAAGTATTAGTTCAAAAGCTCCACAACAGCCAAGAACCCCGGTCCGAAAACCGGGGTCTGTCTTTACGTATTAACAGAATCCTTAAGGAGTTTACCTGCCCTAAAAACCGGCATTCGCCGGGCGGCAATCTCTATTTCAGCTCCAGTTTGGGGATTGCGGCCCTTACGAGCTGCCCGCTCCCTGACCTCAAAGATCCCAAAGCCGGTCAGCTGCACCTTTTCGCCGCTGCGCAAAGCCTCCTCAATTACTGAAAGAACGGCATCTAGACACGCTCCGACATCCTTCTTAGTCATGCCAGTCCTTTCTGCCACTTGACTTACCAGTTCTACCTTGGTCACAGCCTCACCCCTTTCCATGTCACTTCTATTGTCCCTTGCAAACCCCCATCTTATAAGCATTTTGGGCCCCTTAACAAAAAAAAGCCCCCATTGGGGCTCAATTCAGGTGACTGAATAAGCCAAATCGGGACTATCTGCCGTCAACCGGTAGAAATGATGGAGGGGCTCCCTTACCCGCCTACAGAATGATGCAGATTAGACCAGCGCTTCCCTCGTTGATAATCCTGCTTAATGTCTCCTGCAGCTTCATCTGAGCATTATCCGGCATCCGATGCAGCTTGCTGTTGATTCCCTCCCTTACAAGCTCCTGCAAGGGCTTACCCAAGAACTCCGAGGACCAGACCCTTGCCGGGTCCTTTTCCCATTCGTCGGTCAGGTAGCGGACCAACTCCTCCCCCTGCTTCTCTGTACCGACAAAGGGCGTCACTTCAGTCTCAATTTCTGCCCGCACCAAGTGGATGGACGGAGCAGTTGCCTTGAGCCTCACTCCAAAATTGCGTCCCTGCCGGAACAGTTCAGGCTCATCAAAGGCTATATCTTCGGAACTGGGATTGACAATGCCGTAGCCCCGGGCCCTGACGCTGGCCAAAGCCTCTGCCACCTTGTCATACTCCCTCTTGGCTTGGGTAAGTTCCTTCATCAGGCGGAGCAGGTGATGATCACCTGTCACTTCAAAACCGGTAAGCTCCTCCATCACCTGATAGAAAAGACTTCTGGGTGCCTCGACATCGATGAGTGCAGAGCCTGTGCCGGGATCCATGCTGCTTAAGGTGACTCGATGGACAAAATCATATTCCGCCAATTTCTGGACAGCCACATCGATATCCCTCAGCCGCTCAATCTGATCGAAAATCTGGTAAACAGCGGCATCGTATTCCTTCCTTACCCAGTAATCGCTGGGCAGTTCATCAACCCATTCCGAAACCCGGACACTTACTTCCCTCACCGGGAACTCATACAGCATCTCATGGAGAATATCCATTATATCCGAGTCAGAGAGGTTGAGACAGTCCACCGCCATTACTGTGACACCGTATTTTTGCTCCAGCTCTTGGGCCAGCTCCTGGGTAGCATCGGCTTCAGGATATCTTGAATTGAGGAGTACCATGAAGGGTTTCTGCTGTTCCTGCAGCTCCCGGATTACCCGCTCCTCGGCATTTAGATATCCTTCCCGGGGGATGTCTGTAATGGACCCGTCGGTCAAGATTACTAGACCTAATGTTGAGTGCTCCGCAATCACCTTCCGGGTACCGATCTCCGCTGCCTCTTGGAACGAGATTTCGTCCTCAATCCAGGGTGTCCGAACCATCCGGGGACCCATTTCGTCCATGTAACCCAAGGCACCTTCGACAGCATACCCAACGCAATCCACCAGCCGAATCCGGAAATTAATCCCTTCCCCTAGAGTCAGTTCCACCGGCTCATCAGGCACAAACTTCGGCTCTGTAGTCATAATTGTTCTTCCGGACCCACTCTGCGGCAGTTCATCCCGGGTCCGGGCCAGAACGTACTCGTCTTGAATGTTAGGCAGTACCATTAGGTCCATAAACCGCTTTATGAATGTGGACTTACCTGTCCGCACTGGACCGACGACACCTACGTAAATACTGCCGCCCGTACGCTCTGCCATATCTTTAAATATATCGAACTTTTCCACCGACGAACTCCCTCCCTCATCTCACCAGTTTCCCGGTCCTTTGCCTCTTAGTCTCCATCTGCCGTGAATTTCCCCTTGACCTGCCGCCAGTAAGGCACGATTTAACAATAATACTATATTAGGTCCCGGCTGCAATTATTACTACAAGAACAGCAAAGGGCCCGGTACCGGGCCCCGCTAACTGGTGAGATACATAGAAGGAGTTATTTTTCTGTGTCGGATTTTTTCTTGGCCTTTTCTCCGATTTTATGCTCTGTTCCGCCCAGGAGCCGTTTGATGTTATCCCGATGTCTGTGGATGGCAAAGGCAGAAATCAGGACCCCTGCAAATACATATGTCCAGGGGGCACTAAATGCAATTAAGAAAATCGGAAACAGAAATGCCACCGCCAACGACGCTAAGGATATATAGCGGGTAATTCCCACAATAATAATCCACAGTCCCAAGAGCATCAGAGCGACAACTGGAGTCAAAGTGATTACCACACCAAGACTGGTGGCGATCCCCTTACCGCCTTTAAACTTGAGGTAAATCGGCCAGTTGTGACCTGCGATGGCTGCCACCCCTGCCAGAATTCTGACATAGTCTCCGCCGGCCAAGGTACCCAGGTAAACGGCGAAGGAGCCCTTCGCGACATCTAAGGCAAACACGGTAATGGCAGCCCACGGTCCCAGTGTCCGAAGGACATTGGATGTGCCAATATTACCGCTGCCGTATTCCCTTACATCGATATTGGCCCACAGCTTGCCAATGATTAGTCCAAAGGGAATGGAACCCCCCAGATAAGATATGATGATCACTAGAAATGATGCCAGCATAGATGTTGTCTCCCCTCTAACTTTGCTCCGCCGCGGCATCTGCTCCGGCTGTCTGCACCGTCAAGAAGCCGGCGGCCCTGCCCCGACGGATACCTCTCATAAACCTTGCTCAGCCCCGTTTGCGCACCTTAAACCAGATGGGAGTTCCGTGAAAGCCAAAGGCTTCCCGCAGCCTATTCTCCAAATATCGCCGGTAAGAAAAATGCAGAAGCTCCGGTTCGTTGACAAACAGCGCAAACACAGGCGGTTTTACACCGAGTTGGTTCATGTAAAGGATATTCAGGGACTTACCCTTATCGCTGGGAGGCTGATTTAAATGAATTGCCTCCTGCAGTACCTCGTTAAGCCGGCCGGTGGTAATCCTCAGGCTGTGCTGGTTGGCTACATACCTGGTCACATCAAGAAGCTCCGGCAGCCTCTGTTTTGTAAGGGCAGAAACAAAAACAATAGGCGCATAGCTGACAAAACTGAGTTCCCGCCGGATGTCTTCTTCGTAACGTCCCATGGTTTTGCTGTCTTTCTCAACCAGGTCCCACTTATTGACTACCAAAACTAGGGCCTTTCCCTGCTCATGGGCATAGCCAACTATCTTCTTATCCTGCTCTGTAACCCCATCCACTGCATCTATGACAGCTAAAGCTACATCGCAGCGGTCCACCGCCCGTAGTGCCCGCAGTACGCTGTACCGCTCTATGTTCCAGGTAATCCGCTTGCGGCGCCGCATTCCTGCTGTATCCACGATTACAAATTGCTGACCATCCCATTCAAAGGAGGTATCAACGGCATCTCGGGTTGTGCCTGGAATGTCGGTGACTATACTGCGTTCCGTTCCGCTCAGCGCATTGACTAGGGAAGATTTGCCCACATTTGGGCGGCCGATAACTGCCACCCGAATGATACTCTCATCATCTTCTTTAACATCAACAGGAGGAAAGTGGGAACACATCCTGTCCAGCAGGTCTCCGATATTGCGATTATGCTCCGCGGCAATCCCGATGGGCTCCCCTAATCCCAACTGGTAAAACTCAAATACGGCTGTGTCCAGATCGCTGTGATCCACCTTATTGACAACCAGGATCACCGGCTTGTTGGTACGCCGCAAGAGATTGGCAATCTCCTCATCAACAGCGGTAATACCTTCCCTAGCATCAACCACAAACAGAATTACATCAGCTTCATCAATCGCGATCTCTGCCTGTCTCCGCACATGTACCGCAATGTCATCAGTATCATCAAAATCGATTCCGCCAGTATCAATTATGGTGAAAGGGCGATTGAGCCACTGGCTCTCGGCATACAGGCGATCCCGGGTTACGCCGGGCTCCCCCTCAACGATAGCCAAACGTGCCCCGACAATGCGGTTAAACAACGCTGATTTTCCCACGTTGGGCCTGCCTACTATGGCTACTACTGGTTTGCCCATGGTCTTATCACCCTTTCTGCAAACTCTTGGCCGCGGCTAAAGATTGTCCACCGGCCATGCTCCTTTTCAAGACCTGGAGAAAATCCCCGTAGGAATCATACCCTGGAAGGGACCCCTCAGTCAACAAGGAAACTGATTTGCAGCCTAAAGAAGCGGGTCTTCTGCCGTAAAATGTATGATTCCACACAGACAGCCTTATTCCTGGCGGAATGAAAAAGAAGGCGAGTGGCGGTGGCCGCCCGCGGCACACTTGGCCTTGGTTTCGGCGACAATCTCCATGAGCTTCGGATACGCCCACCTGGCACCGATGGCAGCTACCATCCGACCAAGGGAAATCAACCCCAACCGCCGGGAAAGAAAGCCCCCTACCCGCATGGGCCAGTTAACACCCTTCAAGGTGTTGACAAACATAATCTGACGGGGATCTCCCCCCGCCAGCATGTAACCGGATTTAACCGCCTGGATAATAGGTTGTTGATAGTTCCCTCGGCCGAGGATGTAGACCTGATTGCCGAGCTCGTCGGTACCGACCGGAAACACCCTGCCCCGATCTCCGGTGGCTAAGACATCAAAATACTGGACATTCAAGATATCCTCCAAAGAAGGCAGGGGATCCCCTTTGAGTCTACCCAAATGTATAGCCGCCGCCATCGGTGAGGTATGGGCTCCGCCGTAACAAGCATAGATAATGAGCATAGCAGCACCTAATGTCTGACAATGATATATACTCCGTTGGTCAGATCGTGAACCATACCTTTAGTGATGCGGCTGATATATTGGGCTAACCTTTCCCTCTCTTGAGGGCTGGACACATAGAAGATAGGTGCGCCTCCGCCTACCAAATCTCTATCCTCAGCTATGACTGCTATAATGCTGCCGATGGAAGTTACCTTCAGGCTCCTCGCCTCCCTCTATCCCTATCCCTACCTTAGGATGGTCTTCTCGCTTTATTCCCTATGGGAATCTGCCAGCCGCCCCGCCTGTGCCGCCAAAGGTCTCCGGATGGAGGCTTCCAGAACCGGCGTTCGCCGCACTGCCTCCAGCAATGCCTCGGTATTTTTCTCCGCCGGAACAATAACCATGGCAAGGGCCCCGGTTACCCTATGGCGCCGCAGCAAAGGGATGAATTCCGGCTCACCTACATCTACCTGGATCCCCAGCAAAGACGAAACATCATGCAAGATTGCCTGCCGCTGCCCAAGATTGGCCAAGGTTGCCTTGCTGTCGGGATCCTTAGGCTCAATGATCACCCCAATGCCCTCCTGCAGGATGCGCCTCCTGGACTCCTCTAGCCCTACGTTCATGATGACGACATTATCGACCATGAGATAAGGTCCATCAAAATGGAGGGCAGCAGACCGTACATGGGCGATGTCGCCTATCCTTTGGCCCATCATCATCCTATTGAGGAGCCATATAGCCAAGAAGCCCCCCGCTGCTCCGCCAATAACTGCAGTAGTGAGAGGCCAATAGCGGGAAAGGCTTAAGCAGATAATGCTGGTAAACAGGGAGGTACCGCCGGCTAGGTAATTGCGGGCCTCAAAGACCCGGGCAATGCCTTCGATGTAGGCATTGCCCCGGGGAATGAGTTCCAGGGGTTCTAGCTTACTAAGGGTCTCCCGCTCTATCTTTCGGACTTCCCTGAACTGGGTTGCGGCCAACGCGAGAAAGGTTGCAGCTTCATAGCTCTCGGCCAAAAGGGCAGGCAAAGCTACAGCCCCTAGAAAACTGGCTATTAGGCCAATGGACAGATGGATAACATACCCTTGCGGGTAGCTGGGGTACTGCCGGTAATCGGTACGCAGCATGTAGAGCCGGCCAAGAAATCCCATCACTGTTGCCGCCAAGATACTGGTGATTTCCGCCACACTTCCACCCCTTCTACAGGCGGCCTGTCAATGGAGGGCGGCCTTGCGCCTCAGTATCCCGCTGAAGCCGAGGCTGCCCCAAGAAGCTAACGCCCTTTGCGGTTCTTGGAAGTCCGGTCCCCATGGGAATGTCCATCCTCACTGTCTGAGTCTTGCTCTTCTTTCCTGCCCTTGACTCCAATGGCGCTGCTGAATTCCCGGCCGAAGAAACCCCGGATTCCCTGCCAGCCTACAGCGTTGAGCACAACAAAGGCAATAACAGCAGCAATCACCAGGGCAATGATCCAGCCCGTGGATCTAGTTGCCGCCTGCTCAATGGGCTTTTTGGCGGTACCGGTGGCTTTAGGCAGCACATCAGCTATTAGGTCTGCGGCCTTGGTGGCCATATCGAGACTTGTCTCATGGGTGCCAAACTCAATTAGGACCGATCTAGGCGCGAGATCTTGGTTGTAATTGCCCTTGGCGTGGAAGATCCCTTTGACCAGACCGGGATACTCTTTATCGGCCCTGGCCTTTAGGGCTTTGGCAAACTCGAGGTTGGAGTCCCGGTTTTGATTTTGCTGCCCAACCACCAGCTGAATCTTGGCCAACTCATCGCCTTCAATGACTGTTTCGTATTCACTCCTGGGGACTGCGTCCCTGTGTACATCGATGAGGACCAAAGGCTGTTCTTTCAGCAACTCGGCAGCTGTCCGCCGGGACCGCACATAAGCCTGGGAATCATGGGGGTTATGATTATTATAGGATAGGCTTACGGTAAACCCCCGCTTTTCAAACTCGGCCTTTAAGGCTTCGCCTACCTTGTAGACATCGCCCCATTCCTTGGTGTGGGTACCGCTGGTGGGAATGTACGATTCGTCACTATGGGTGCAGTAGATTGCCACCCGCCTGGGTTCCTGTTTGCCGGCTTGAGAAAGTAATCCTTGAAGCCGCGCCCAAAACCCGGCTTGTGCATGAAGGTCCTCTACTCTTACTGCTTCCAGTGCATTATCACTGATTTTTCGTACGTAAACCGTGTCACCTTCAATTCGACTTACTTCCCAGCACCGATTCTCACCATCTATATACTGATCGCCGATATCAAGCACCCGCGCTGCCTTGGTGACTTCTTCTTGAGTTACCTCATCCACTAAGGTGAAGTATCCTCCGTCATCCCTCTCGAACATGCCCACCAGTCCATCGGGTAAGATCTCCTGGCAGTATGCCCCGGGTCCGGGACCAAAGAAGGCGAGATGAGCTGCGATTATAAACAGGATTACAAATCCCTTAGCTTTCATCCGACTCTTCCTCCTCAGCAGCATTGACGATGGTTGGGATAGTCTCAGGTTCCTCATCGGATCTCCACGTCGTAAGCTCTCCACCGGCATCTACCCGCAGGAAATGGCGTCTTGTGGCGGCAGCTTTCTTATCCCTCGCTAAGGCCCGCAGGTCTTCATCGGTGATGCCTACGGCGTTGACATCGACTGAAGGCCCGTCCCCATCTTCATCATCGCCTTCATCGAGGCCCCCCAGCTCATCGGCAAATTCATGCAGCAGAAATTCTTCGTTGTCCAGCGCCTTGGGCCGATCTTGATGATGGACTGGACCTCCCCCCAGCCTTTCCCGGCCTTCGCCAAAAACCTCAGCCAAGACAACCGCAATCACCCCTGCCAATACAACCGCATCGAAAGCTCCCGCACCACCGATGGCTACCGTTGTTTCGATACCCCTGGCTAGGGCAATGCCCATATGAATCAGATCTGCAGTGATTATGCCTAGAACTCCCGCGATGAAGGCACTGCGCCGGGACCTTCCCGCTAGATAACCGAAGACTCCCGCGATCAGGCTGTAGCTCCAAAGGGGGTCAAGCCACTGCTCCGCCGGTTCCTGATATCCAACAAGCTGTGAAAAACCCCAAATGACAACACCTGTGGCTATACCGGCGATCAAACCCCGCCACTTCTCAACACTAGTACCTGCCCTGCTGATCAACCAAAATACCAGTATCAGGGGAATTATCGCTCCCCCTACATTGATAGACATAGAGATAGGCTCCCGGAGGATGGGGATATCGAAGAAGCTGCCGGCTATAATCAGACCCAGGAAAAGGATAGCCTGACCATCGGTGAGGTTCATCCGGTCCAGGACTCTCTGAGCCAGGCCGAAAAGAATCAATGCTGTAGTGGCCAACAATACGATCAAGCCGACGGACAAGGGGACCACTCCTTCTAAAAGTGAGTTTACCGCTATCTTGCCCATGGATTGAGGGTCCTATACGAATGAAAAAAGCAGGCCAATGGCCTGCTAATTGCTGCAGTAATGGATTTATGCCGGGCAGTTACCTGCCTTCAGCTTTACTCGTCATCGTCACTACCCTTTAAGAGTGCGCCCAGATCACCGACTAACTCGCCGATGGTGATACCAGAACTCTCTGGCTCCTCCTGCTGCGGAGCTTCCTGTACAGGTTCAGGTTTTGGTTTGGCATCCCTCTGAGCTTCTTTCATGCTCAAGCCGATCCGACGAGCGTCTTCGTCTATGCTGATGACCTTAACCTTCACCTGCTGACCAGCTTTGACTACATCCTCTGTGTTGGCTACATGATGGTCAGCAAGCTGGGAGATGTGAACGAGTCCTTCGACTCCGTCCTCTAGTTTTACGAAGGCGCCGAAATCGACGGTACGTGTAACTTCACCCTCGACGATATCACCTTCGTGATACTTGCTGCTGATATTATCCCATGGATCGGGCAAGGTCTGTTTGAGGCCCAGTGAAATTCGCTCCGTCTCCTTATCCAGGTTCAGAATCATTACCTTGACTTCCTGATTCTCAGAGAGAATGTCGGAAGGATGATTGACCCGGCTGTAAGCCATTTCGGAAACATGGAGCAAACCCTCGACTCCGCTGCCGATATCCACAAAGGCACCGAAGTCAGTCAAACGCCGCACGATTCCATCAACAATGTCTCCAGGCTGATAGGTATCGAAAATGATTTCCTTCTGCTTCTGGTATTCCTCTTCCAGTACTTCCCTATGGGAAAGGACCACATTGTTCCGCTGCCTGTCCAGCTCGATAATCTTCATCCGGAGGGACTTGCCTACATAAGAGTCCAAGTCTTCAACATAATTGCGGGCCACGTGGGAAGCAGGTACAAATCCCCGCACCCCGACATCCACCAGCAAGCCGCCTTTGACTCGCTCGGTTACGGTAGCTTCGAGGATCTCGCCCTTCTCATATATCTCCTCCAGCTCTTTCCAGGCCTTGGCTTGATCTGCCCGCCGCTTTGACAACACAACACTGCCTTCGCTGTCATCGGTTCGCACGACATAGACATCTATTTCATCGCCCACAGTCAGTATATCTGCCGGCTCCTGGTCTCCCTTAAGACCTAGCTCATGTCTGGGAATCCGACCCTCAGATTTCCCGCCGACATGTACCAGCACTTCATCGCTGCTGACTTGGACGACTTTGCCTCGCACGATATCCCCTTGATTGGGAGTAATGAAGGTCTCGTCGTACTGGGCCATGGTGGGAGCATCATACTCCTCTGCGGCATCAGCATCGGCTTCCTCAGCCTCGGCCTGGTTCTCAGCTGCCGTTGCCACCGCCTGCTCCTCTGCAGCACCGGGAGCAGCAGCCTGCACAGCATCCTGAGCTGTATCGGCCTCAACCTCGGGAGCAGCCTCCACAGCTTCCTCGGTCACCGTTGCCGCCTGGGCATTCTTAACTTCCTGTTCTTGCATTCCGTCAAACTCTGTCATCCGTTGCACTACCTCCTCAATGAGCCAGTTAGGCGTAGACGCCCCTGCGGTGACACCTACCTTATCTCCCGGGCGGAACCAACTCGGTTCAATTTCATCTGCCGTTTCGATGTGGTAAGTGCGTGCTCCGCTTTCCTGGCAAATCTGCGCCAATCTAGTTGTATTGGCGCTATTGCGTCCCCCCACTACCAGCATGACATCAACTCGAGATGCTAAATCCCTTGCTGCCTGCTGTCTACGGGCGGTTGCAGTACAAATTGTGTCATAAAACTTTACTTCCCGGGCTTTACCCACCAATTCAGCTATACAAGCCTGGAAGTTAGACAAGGATTGCGTCGTCTGGGCCACTACCCCATAGGCTTCACAGGTGGGAAGTTCAGCCGCCTCTGCCGGGGTGCCAACAACAATCCCGGTATCATCAGTCGCCCCACGGATGGCGATCACCTCAGGGTGTTCTCTATCACCCACAATCACTACCTGATATCCATCCTCCCTAAGTTGGGCTGCCCAGGTCATAGCTCGTACTACAAAGGGGCAAGTAGCATCCACTACTTGTAATCCTTTTCCCCGGGCACGTTCTATGGTCTGGGGGGGCACACCATGACTTCGGATAATGACGACACCGCTATCAATGTCCTCTATCCTATCAGCTACCTGGATGCCCAGTCCAGATAAGCGGGCTACAGTCTGGGGGCTGTGGATCAAAGGGCCTAACGTGTGGATGGGAACACCTTTGTTCTCCTCCGCTGTTTTGATAGCCGTCTCGATGGCCCGCTTTACCCCAAAACAGAACCCTGCATTATCCGCTAACTCAACAATCAAGCCATCTTTTCCCTCCTGCCAGTAGTATTGGCCACGGACGGCAACAAAAAACACTTGCCCTTAGGTCTATTTGTTCTTTATCGCCGGGCCAAACCCTCCCTGTGGGACCACTGTTTGCCTAGAAAGTCATGAAAATCCCTGTATAAAGACCCGAAATCCAGAATTTATCCAAAAGCCGCAAGGCTGACTTTATATCTTAACAGCAGTTGTCACCCCTGCACCTCGCTCCTTATAAGAGCGAAGCTCATCGATTTTTTCCATAAGCAGCAGGCTGTATTTTTCCAGAACCTCCCGGGAGGTGCCGGATTCATTTGCCGGGATCTCAATGGGCTCACCAATAAATATTCTAATCTTTACCGGTCTTGGAAACCACCGGCCAGGCGGTAGGGCTCTTTCGACACCAGTGATGGCCATGGGGACGATCGGTACGCCTGCTTTCGCCGCCAAGAGTATCGTCCCCGGCTGGGCCTTAAGCAAAACCTTGCCGTCACCCCGAGTGCCTTCGGGGAAGATACCCACCACATGACCGGACCGCAGCACTTCCAATGCTTTCCGGATAGCTTTACGATCAGCGCCTCCCCGGTCCACAGGAAAGGATCCAAAACGCCGCATCAGCCATCCCAAGCCCGGTATGCTGAAGAGCTCCTTTTTGGCCATAAAATGAACATGGCGGTCAACAGCACATCCCATCAGAGGCGGATCCAAATAGCTGACATGATTGGCCGCCAAGAGGGCTCCGCCTGTAGCAGGAAGATTATCTTTGCCGTACACTTCCCATCGAAAATAAAGCTTCCAGATAGACCTCAAAAAGCTTCTCACAAATCCGTAGAACACCCGTCGCACCTTCCAACTGCAGAAAGATATCCTAGTATTTCCTCTACAACAGTATCTAGATCCTTGCCAGTGGTATCTAACGGAATGGCATCAGTCGCCGCCCTTAACGGTGCAACTGGTCTTTCTGCATCCAAGTTATCCCTGGCCCGAATTGAGAGAAGAATATCCTTGTATGTAACTTTATGCCCCTGATTGCGCAATTCCTTCATCCGTCTGCGGGCCCGTTCCTCGGCGCTGGCCGTCAAGAATATCTTCAGCTGGGCATCGGGAAGAACCACTGTACCGATGTCCCTTCCATCCATCACTACTCCACCGCCGGCCGCCAGCTGACGCTGCAGATGCAGTAGATGATCCCTCACCTTGGGGTGCTGAGCAACAACCGATACAGTCTCGCTGACCTCAGGGGCCCTGATGGCTTCGGTCACATCTTCCCCGTTTAGCAAGACTCTCACCCCGCCCGGCTCTGAAATCATGTCGATGTCAGCATCATCAAAGAGCTGGGCTATGGCTGACTCGTCCGTCGGATCTATTCCTCTACGCAAAACCAACAAGGTCAAGGCTCTGTACAATGCCCCGGTATCTACATGCAGATACCCAAGGCGCTTAGCTAGGATCCTTGCCACTGTACTCTTGCCTGCCCCCGCCGGGCCGTCAATGGCGATATTGCATTTCATTGGCTGAAGATATCCCCTTCCCATCAGGAGCATTTCTAGCAAAAAAAGATAATCCCATTTACTATTCGCCAAGAACAACCTGCAGTCCTGCGAGAGAATTACCTTTCGTCATACAGCCTGTGTATCCTGGAGGTCGGAACCTTTCTCCTCTACTTCAGCTCCAAGCTTCCTTAGGGTGGTCACAAACTCAGGAAAAGAGATGGACACTGCCTCAGCATCTGCAATTTCAACCGGCGATTTCACCCCTAGACCAAACACCGCTAGTGCCATTACTATCCGATGATCTCCCCAGCCCCTTGCCCTTCCACCTGAGAAATTCTTGCCTCCCCGTATTACCCAGCCGTCGGCCCTCTCCTCAATGTCAACTCCCAATCGCCCTAGCTCCTGGGCGACGGCAGCTATCCGGTCACATTCTTTCACCCGGAGTTCAGCGGCATCCTTGACGATGGTCGTTCCCTGGGCGAAGGCGGCAGCTACAGCTATAACCGGCAGTTCATCGATGAGGGTAGGGACAATGGAGCCGCCAATTTCGATACCCCGCAGAGGGGAAGTCCGAACCCTAATATTGGCTCTAGGCTCTCCACCCCCAAGCAGCGGTTCTATTTCCAGATCAGCTCCCATGGACTGCAGGACTTCAATGATGCCTGCCCTAGTTGAGTTTATGCCCACATTCTCGACTGTGATATCAGAATCGGGCAAAACAGCAGCAGCCACCATCAGGTAAGCCGCTGAAGAAATATCCCCTGGGACGGTGATCTCTCCTCCCTTTGGAAGGGTACCGCCCTCTACCGCAGCTGTAAGTCCATCGACCCTAACGGGCACCCCCATCTGCTGCAGCATCAACTCTGTATGGTTGCGGGAACGGCCCGGTTCGGTAACTACTGTAACACCCTTGGCCCTCAACCCGGCAAGGAGCAAAGCACTCTTGACTTGGGCACTAGCCACCGGCAGACGGTGGGTCTTGCCCTTAAGATTTCCGCTGCCTAGAACTGCCAGCGGGGCCCTGGTATCCCCACCTCGACCAAAGATCCTGGCTTCCATCTTCCGGAGAGGCTCAATCACCCGTCCCATGGGCCGGTCTCGTAAAGAGGCATCGCCGGTTAGGACAGAGAAAATGGGCTGGCTGGCCAGCACCCCTATCAGAAGCCTCATGGTGGTCCCGGAATTGCCGCAGTTCAGCACATCAGTAGGTTCCTGAAATCCATCCCATCCCAGTCCTTGGATCTCGTAGCTTCCGGGAGCTAGGCGCTTAATTGGGGTTCCCAGAAGTGACAAGCAGTGCAAGGTTGCCAGGCAGTCCTCGCTTTCCAAGAACCCGTCTATCCTCGTGACCCCCTGGCCTATAGCTCCCAATAGAGCCGCCCTGTGAGAAATCGATTTATCCCCGGGAACCCCGACTCTACCATTAAGCCGACAACTAGGCTTTACTTCCAAAATCACTTGTCTCTTCCCCGCTTTCCTAACCATCCGGCAACGGGCATCTAACGCCCATAGGCCTTATAACCGCCTGCCTGCAAGATCTCCAGGGCCCTGTCACGGGATTGGCCATCGGCCAGCCCGATCCGCAATGCCCCCACCTCCCCTTCCCGCTGCCGCACTATGCTGATATCCTTTACATTCAACTCTGCACTGGCCAGCAGGCTGGTGACAGCACTGATGGCCCCCGGCATGTCAGGAACGGGCACCATCACGTCAAACAGCGGCGGGATCAGGCCCTTTTGGGCTGCTGGAACCTCAGCCCTAAGAGCCCTGGCAATAGCAAAAAACTCCCGCAATCCATCGGCATCCTGGGTCAGCAGCGCCTCCTGCACCTCCTCCAGGGCATCCTGCATAAACGCAATGGTACGGAGCACCGGTGCCCGGTTGTGAAGACAAATATCTGCCCAAAGGTCAGGTAAGCCCGATGCTATTCTAGTAGTATCCCTAAATCCACCGGCAGCTAGGGCCAATGCCGCTGGAATTTTCTCAGCAGTCCTGCCCAAGGCATGGACTAACGCCGCGGCAACAATATGAGGCAGGTGGCTGACCGATGCCACCACTTCATCGTGAACCTTGGCTTCCATTACCATCACGGTAGCTCCAAGGTCAGATTCAATCAGTCCTACCAGCTGCCTAAAAGGCCCCTCCCCAGCGGAATCTTCATTGATAGGGGTCAGAACATAGACAGCGTTCTCAAACAGGTTAGGATCAGCGGCTTCGATGCCCCCTTGCTCAGAGCCCGCCATGGGATGGCCTCCGATGAAGGTAAAAGAAGGCTGGAGAACTTCAACCCTTTCCATGATGGGGCGCTTTACACTGCCCACGTCGGTGACAACTGCCTCCGGCCGGGTATGGGGCATGATCTCCTCAATTATGGGTACGATGGCTCCCACCGGTGCTGCGATAAAAACAAGATCGGATTCTTTTACCGCTTCTGCCGCACTGCTCCGGCCTTCACTGATGGCCCCCAGATGAAGGGCCGTCTGTGTCCGTTCCTCCGATACGTCATACCCGATTACCCGGTGGCCTTTGTTCCTTAAGCGAAATGCCAGAGAGCCTCCTATTAGTCCCAGTCCCAGGACCGCTATTGTTCTTTCCATGGCTCAGACCACCACTGATTCGGTACTTTTTCGGCCCACGGCCTCTGCCACCGCCTTGATTTCCACCATCAGCTGTCGGAAATTATCCGGTGTCAGGGACTGAGCACCATCGGAGAGAGCTTCCTCCGGCCGACTATGCACTTCTATCATCAGTCCATCGGCACCGGCAGCAATGGCAGCCTTGGCCATTGGCTTAACATAACGCCACCGGCCTGTCCCGTGGCTTGGGTCGGCGATAATGGGCAAGTGGCTGTAATGCTTGACCGCCGGGACAGCACTCAAGTCTAGAGTATTCCTTGTGCCGGTTTCATATGTTCTAATGCCCCGCTCACACAAGACTACATTGCTGTTGCCGCCGGATATGATATATTCAGCAGCCATCAGCCATTCCTCAACTGTAGCGGCTAGACCCCGCTTGAGGAGAACAGGCTTCTTTGACTGCCCTATCTCCCGCAGAAGGGTGAAATTCTGCATGTTGCGGGCACCTACCTGCAGCATATCGGCATACTTCTCCACCAGCTCAATATCCCGGGGATTGACAACCTCTGTGACAATCGGAAGTCCCGTCTCCTTCCGGGCCAGAGCCAAGAGCTTGAGGCCCTCTTCTTCTAACCCTTGGAAGGAATATGGAGATGTTCGGGGCTTAAACGCACCTCCCCGCAGAATTTGGGCACCGGCAGCCTTGACCTCTCTAGCGATAGCTAAGATCTGTTCTTCGCTCTCCACAGCACAGGGACCGGCCATGACAATGATCTCATCACCACCGATGGTCACATTCCCCACCTGTACCGCTGTGGGTCCGGGATGAAATTCCCGGCTGGCCAGCTTAAAGGGACGCAGGATAGGAACAATACTCTCAACTCCCGCCATGGCAGCCAGCTGTTCCATATACTCCGGCCGTTTCTCCCCGATGACTCCAATGATGGTTCGCTCAACACCGACGGAAAGGTGGATCTTATACCCTAACTGTTCCAGCCTGGCAGTTACTGCATCCACCAGCTGGGTAGATGCGTTGCGCTCCATGACTATAATCACTTTTTACCCACTCCCTTACCTAAAGCCCAGGACCGGCTTTCTATCTTTCCATGACCTCTGCCAATGCCTCGATGAACCTTCTGTTTTCCTCTGCAGTGCCGATAGTCACTCTAAGCCAGGTGGGACATCCAAAGACGCCCCCGCTGCGGGCGATGACACCCCGGTCCAAGAGGCCCTGGTAAACCTCCTGACTGTCCCTCTTAAGATCAATAAAAATAAAGTTGGTCTGGCTGGGAACATACTCCAGTCGCAGTTTGGTCAGTTCCTGATACAACCAAGCCTTACCGGTTTCATTCAGGTCACGGCTCTTAGTCACGTGCTCATCATCATCTAAGGCGGCCAGGGCTGCTACTTGAGCAGCGGAATTGACATTAAAGGGTTCTCGAACCCGGTGGACCAGCTTGGCTATATGTCCAGGAGCCACACCATAGCCGATTCTAAGACCAGCCAACCCATGGATCTTAGAAAAGGTCCTAAGGACCACTACATTGCGCCCTTCTTTTACATACTCAATGGTCTCTGGATAGTCTTCGGCTGTTACGTATTCATAATAGGCTTCATCGAAGACTACTAGGACATGCTCCGGAATCTTGGCTAGGAAATCATCTACTGCCCCTTTATCTACATAGGCACCGGTTGGATTGTTGGGATTGCAGATAAACACGATCTTGGTCTTGGGATTAACGGCAGCCAGCATCCCTTCTAGATCGAAGGCATGGTCTTTAAGGGGTAGAGTTCTGAGCTTCGCCCCCATCAAGTTGGCAGCATAGGCATATTCACTGAAGGTGGGCTCACAGACCAATACTTCATCTCCCGGCTCCAAGAAGGTTACACCCAGCATTTTGATCACTTCATCGGAACCGTTACCGAAGATCAGCTCCATACCCTCAACACCTAACCTCTTGGCCAAGGCCTGACGCAGCTCAAAGCAGTTACCATCTGGATAAATATGTAAAGAAGTCAAAGATTGCTGCACAGCCGCCAGGGCTTTTGGGGATGGTCCCAGGGGGTTCTCATTGGAAGCCAGCTTGATAACATCAGTCAGGCCCTTCTCCCGCCTGAGTTCACTGATGGGCTTGCCCGGCTGGTATGGAGCAATATTTAGAACAGTCTTGCGATAGCTAGGAATCCCAGCCCCTGGTTCATCTGCCATATCAGTCTGTACGGTGCTTAAATCCGGCCGCAGCTTGGTCGCTTCCCCCAAGTATATGTGCCGCATTTCTTCTTGCTTGAGGTTGGATGTAACCAGCATTAAGGCTCTGATGCAGCGGGGAAGACTGCCGGGAACGGGAATTTCCCTGGTAGAAAACAGCGGAGTCGTTGTAAGACCTGCCAGCCTCACCCCGGTCGCGGGAAAGGCAGCATCCAGATCTGGGGTGACTGAGAAAATGATACAGGCAATTTGCTCAACTTCTACTTGGTTGGCATCCATCATCGCCTGTGTAAGCCGCCAAGCTGCACTGGTAATAGCGGTTTCGGTGTTTTCATCTACAGTTATTGCACCCCGGATTCCCCTAGTCATAGGCAATTGCAGCATTTATCCGACCTCCATCTGCCAATAGATTTGAAGATATCTTACCACAGGGGGAATATCAATGCAAAGCCTTTGCGCCGGCAGCCCGGGCAGCATGGCGGCCCGCAGCATAGCCGGTGGCAAACGCTGCCTGCAGGTTGAACCCTCCTGTGTCGGCAGCCAGGTCAAGAACTTCACCGGCAAAAAACAGTCCCTTCACCAGCCGGGAGGCCATTGTCCGGGGCTCAACTTCGTCGAGGGTGACGCCGCCTTCTGTGACTATGGCGGAAGATAGAGAAAGGGTTCCGGTAATAGTGAGCGGCAGCCCTTTCAGCAGCCGGAGCAACCTGTATCGCTGCTCCCTGGTAATCTGGTGAGTAGGTCGATCCGGCGGGATATCGGATAAGTCAATGACTACAGGTATCAGCGCTTTGGGCAAGAGATCATTGAGAGCATTCTTGAGGGACTTGCGGGCATACTTTTGAAAATCTCTCTGCAGCCTGGCATCGAGACGTTCATCATCGAGGGCAGGCTTTAGGTCGATCTCCAAGCGTAAGGTCTTCCCGTTCTGCACCCGAGGTGCTACAAAGCGGCTCAAAGTCAAAATGATGGGTCCGCCGACGCCAAAATGGGTGATGTCCATTTCCCCGAATTCGGATCCAAGGAGTTCTTGCCCATCAAGGAGCCTCGCACGGACATTGCGAAGGTTCAGCCCCGAGGCCTCTTTAACCCACTTCTCTTTAACTTTAAGGGGAACCAAAGCCGGGTAAAGGGGTTGAAGGGTGTGCCCCAGCTTTTCTGCCATGACATAACCATCGCCGGTGGACCCTGTGCCGGGATATGAGGCTCCGCCAGTGGCTAGAATCACCGCATCAGCGGACAAGAAGCTGCCATCGTCCAACTTTACTCCAGCGATGTGCCGGGGCTGTGCGCCCCGTGTAATGATTTCCTCAACCGGCGAATTGAGTCTAACAGATACGCCTCCCTGCCGAAGATAATCCTGCAGCACCCTCACAACGTCAGCAGCATTTCCCGAAGCCGGAAACACCCGCCGTCCCCTTTCTACCACCAAGTCAAGGCCTCGGTCGGTAAAAAACTGCCAAGCGGCAACGGGGGGGAAGGCGTGCAGCGCGCTGTACAGGAATTTGCCCCCACCGGCAAAACGGTCTATCACCTCTTCAATCTCACAGGCATTGGTCAAGTTGCATCGTCCCTTACCGGTGATGAGCAGCTTCTTGCCCAATCTGTTGTTTTTTTCCAAGAGAATCACATCACAGCCTGCCTGGGCAGCTGTTCCCGCCGCCATCATCCCAGCGGCTCCGCCGCCGATTACAATGACTCTGCCCATCTATTCACCTTACTTTCTCCTTCTGAAAGCTTCCTTTGCCTTGGCCGCGAAGGACAAGAGCTCCTTAACCTCCCGGGGTCTAAGCCGCCGAAACTGGCCCGGTTCCAGACCCTCTAGATCAAGGGGACCCATGCGAAAGCGCTTCAAAGAAACCACCGGATGACCTACTGCATCACACATCCGGCGGATCTGCCGATTGCGGCCCTCATGGATATCAAAGGTCAGGATAGTGGTATCCTTAAGCCGCTGAAGCATCTTCACCTGGGCAGGGGCGGTCCAACCGTCAGAGAGTTTAACTCCGCGACAGAGCCGTGCAATCGCCTGCTCGCTGGGAAAACCCTGAACCTCTACCAAGTAGCTCTTCCGCACTTGGTAGCGGGGATGACCTAAGATCTGGGCGATCTCACCGTCATTGGTAAGAAACACCAAACCTTCACTGTCGTAATCCAGACGTCCCACCGGGTAGACCCGTTCGTTAACCCCATGAAGCAGGTCCACCACTGTAACCCTCCCCTGGGGATCTCGACAGGATGAAATTACACCGGTAGGCTTATACAAAATATAATAGACCTTAGAAAAAGAAGGCCGAATCAGCCGACCATCCACCTCAATCCGGTCAACGGCCGGATCGACCTTCACGCCCAAGGTAGTAATTACTTTGCCGTTGACCTTCACCCTACCGGCTGTGATCAGCTCTTCACTGGCCCTGCGGGAAGCCACTCCCCAGCGGGACAGCACCTTTTGCAGCCGTTCCATCGCCACAACCATCACCCACCCTGGTTTACAAAAAACAATCCCCAATATCCCCTAACCAAAAACTGGCTGGCGATCTGGGGCCAAGTATACTATACTGCTCTCTAGGTGTCAAACCCTGCTGAAGCCCTTGACAACCCTATTACGACCCCTCTAGTCCAGGTATTCTCTGGTCCAGTTAGTGGGCCAACAATAGCCGGTGCAGGCGCTGGGAGAAATTCTTAAGAACACCGCTTAAGGTACGGCCTGCTACCTCTTTCCCGGCCAGCAGGGGAACTTCAGCCAAAACATCATCACCGTTCTTGACCAGGAGCCTGCCCACCGGCGCCCACTTTTGGATAGGCGCTGTGATGCCTTCATGAATGATGTAATCAACTTCTACAATATCCCCCTGGGACTTGGCAACTGTTACCCACACATCGTGAGCACTGACAGCTGGTATGATGTCACTCAACCCCTGGGTAACTCCGATAGTTCCCACAGTCTGCCCTTTCTCTACTACCCGCAGGTTTTCAAATTCCTCAAGGCCGTAAGTCAAGAGAGCAGCTGCGTCCTCCCACATGCGGGGAGCATCAAGAACCACCACAATTACCTGCCTGCCGTACCTGGCGGCCGATGCTATTAGGCAACGGCCGGCAGCTGCAGTGTATCCGGTTTTGACGCCATTGGCTCCCTCATACTGCCAAAGAAGCCGATTCTTGTTGTAGATGGGCCGGCTGCTCTCCCCCGCTCCTTGCCCTGACATAGGTTCAGAGATCACTTGTCTTTGGGATCCGGCAATGGCAGCAAATTGCGGAATTGACATGGCGTAGCGGGTGATCAGTGCCATGTCATAGGCAGTGGAGTAGTGGTTATCATCCGGCAAACCGTGGGGATTTGTAAAGTGGGTGTTATGGGCACCTATGAAGGCAGCCTTTTTGTTCATATAAACCGCAAAGTCACCGGTGGTCTTGGCGACATGCTGAGCCAGCGCCTCTGCCGCATCATTGCCGGAAGCCAGCATGAGGCCCCACAGCAGATCACGGACTGCATAACTTGCACCAGCCCGCAAGTACATGGAGGAGCCCGGCGTCCTGGCCGCCTCCCTGCTAACTACCACCGGTTCATCGAGATCGCAATGTTCAAGGACCAGCACAGCCGTCATGATCTTGGTCAAGCTGGCAATAGGCCTCCTCCAGTTGGGGTTCTTGGCCCAAAGGACCTGACCCGTTTGCTGATCCATGACAACGGCCGAGCTGGCAGAAATATTCAGCTTCTCTCCAGCTTCCGCGGCTGGCGGAAAGGGACTTACCGAAAGCAACAAGCAACCCGCAGCAAGCCATCCAATGACGCAGCAAACCAGTTTCCTATTCATTCTCGTCATCTTTCCTGCCCATTCTGGTGGA
>JAAYGR010000005.1 GCA_012727675.1 Bacillota bacterium | reverse complement strand
CCGAACTGGAGATCAACATGTCTGGGTATTCTGTGAGGGGCGGTTTGTTCCTACAGAAATACAAGGTAACCCACGGCACTCCGGTAGGTTGGTATGAGGACGGATCTGTGGCAGCAGTAGAAGCCAGATACGGCAAAGGTAAGACCATGCTCATCGGCACTTTCCCAGGCTGCGGGTATTTCAACGGCTCTACCCAGGGAAGCAAAGCCTTCTTCGCCAGCTTGTTGGATTGGGCTGGAGTAACACAGCTGGTCAAGTGCAGTGAGCCCCGGCTGACTGCACGTATCCATGCTGGTGAAGGCGGTACTTATCTGTGGGTGACGAATCCTACCCGCACTACGCTGCAGGCAAGGCTGGCCCTTTCCAAGGAATTGGGCAACTTCTCCAAAGTAAAATTGCTCTGGGGTCAGTATGAGCCGACTCTGGACGATGGGGTAGTCGATGTACTGGTCGGAGGCCTAGATGCGGCCGTCATTAAGCTAGTATAGAACGAGCTGATATTTCCATATGACCGATAAGAAAGCTGCAGGGCCCTTGCTTAAGGCAGGGGCCCTGTTCGTGCCCAGCATTTTTGTGAGTCGATGGATTGAAATAACGCGGTCCTGTACTTTGTCAGGCAAGACAGCCCCAGAGAGAACAAGGTAGCTATTATTACAGGTGGGGGTTCGGGGCACCTACCGGTTTTCCTAGGCTATGTAGGCTAGGGATTGTGTGACGGCGTCGCCATTGGGGAGGTTTTCCAGTCTCCCAGTGCTGACCAGATCGTGGCTGTTGCAGATGCCACCCACTCTGATGCCGGTGTATTGTTCTTGTTTGGTAACTACAGTGGTAAGGAAGTATTGGCAACCCCGGTCCCGGTGCTGGATTAGCTACTATCATTTTCGCTGTGCTTGCGGGGGAAGCACCGGTGTCCTAGGTGCCGATATTGGTTGTATTTGACAGCAATGTGTGAATGACGTGTTAGTGGTCATAGGTAGGCAGGCGCTTAATGCTGGTCTACCTTATTATTTATGGTTGGGGGAGATCTAAGCTGCGGGAACTCGAGCCGTCGTATCGGTGGCAATGGATGTTCCAAACTTAATTTCTGCTAGTTCTGGAATGCGTGACTGGTCGCGTGTCACAGTGGGAAATATCGCAGAAGCAGGACTAATTTGCAAAAAGGAGAACAAAGGCATATCAGATTTGTGCAACAAGAGGGCGACTCGATAAAGGGTGTTGAGCGGCAATAGTTGGCGTATCTTATCAGACAAAATGCAGTCAGGAGGTAAGGAATATGAGTTTTCCCCGCACGATGGTAGGAGGTCTTTCAGTTTCAAGAATGATAATCGGCACCAACTGGTTCCTGGGGTGGAGTCACCAAAGTCCCGCCAAGGACCATCTGATTAAGTCGAAGATGGATCGCAAGGCTATCGCAGATGTCTTGGAGGTCTTTTTCCGGTCAGGGGTAGACACAATAATGGGTCCACTGGCACAGAATCCATCAATCTTTGATGCAATCAAAGATGCAGAGGATAGAACAGGTGCAAAGTGTATCAAGGTAGATACTCCGATTATAAACGTTCAAGATACCGATGCCGGTAGAGACGAGACAAAGGCTATTCTGGACCAGGTGGCAGCTAGTGGCGCTGAAATCTGTATGCCTCACCATACCTCAGTTGAACGGTTGCTGGATAGAAGCACTCAGCAGATACGTAGGCTGGGGGAATACACCAACATGATCCGGGAGCGGGGTATGATTCCTGGATTGTCTGCTCATATGCCGGAGGTGCTGGCTTACGCAGACCAAAACGATTACGATGTGGAAACCTATAT
>JAAYGR010000162.1 GCA_012727675.1 Bacillota bacterium | reverse complement strand
GTGCTGATGTGCGCGGTCCCTGCAAAGGTGGCAAAGGTAGGGGAACTCATCATGGCTTCTCCGGTGGGGAAAACCGGACAGATGAACCCCTATATCCTGGCCGCTGCCCGCTTAGCGGGGGTAGACCGGGTGCTGAAGGTAGGCGGCGCTCAAAGCATTGCCGCTTTGGCCTATGGGACTGAGACAATTCCTGCTGTAGATAAGATTGTTGGCCCTGGGAACATCTTTGTCACCCTGGCTAAGAAAATGGTCTTTGGACGGGTCGGCATCGACAGCCTAGCGGGCCCCAGTGAGATCTTGATCCTGGCCGATGAAACCGCCGAACCCCGCCGTGTAGCTGCTGACCTCCTGTCCCAGGCTGAGCACGATCCAGAGGCGGCAGCCATTCTCCTTACCGATTCTGAGGACTTGGCAGAGCAGGTAAGGTGCGAGGTCTTGGCCCAGCTTGATAAGCTGGACCGAAAGGATATTGCGGAGCTTTCCCTAGAGAGAAATGGATTTATCCTAGTTTGCCGGGACCTAGAGGAAGCCGCCCAGTGGGCCAATGTTTCAGCCCCTGAACATCTGGAGCTCTGTGTGGCCAACCCCTTTGGGATGCTGCATCTTATCCGTCATGCCGGCGCGATTTTCCTAGGTCACACTGCCTGTGAGCCCATCGGTGATTATATCGCCGGTCCCAACCATGTACTGCCCACCAATGGGACGGCCCGCTTTTCTTCACCTTTGGGGACAGAGGATTTTCTCAAGCGCAGCAGTATTATAAGCTATACGGAAGCTGGACTAGCCCGTCTCGGTCCCCATGCCGTTAGGCTTGCCACCATCGAGGGACTTGACGCCCATGCCAACTCGGTGCAGGTGAGGCTTGAGGACCTGCAGGAGAGCTAGGAGGAGTGCCATATGCGGATAGGAGAAGTCAGCCGCACAACAGCGGAAACAGATATCCGGGTGAAGATCAACTTGGACGGGAAGGGTCTCAGCACCATCGAGACTGGAATCGGCTTTTTTGATCATATGCTTACTGCCTTTGCTAAGCACGGGTTTTTCGATCTTGAGGTTCATGCTCAGGGGGATCTGGAAGTTGATGCCCACCATACTGTAGAAGATGTGGGGATTGTCCTGGGCCAAGCGCTGGCCCAATCACTTGGCAGCAAAGCAGGTATTGCCCGCTTTGGCACAGCCTTTGTCCCCATGGACGAGGTATTAATGATGACATCTGTGGATATCAGCGGCAGGCCCTATGCGGCTTTTGCTTGGAACTTGACCAATGAAATGCTGGGTGCCTTCCCTGGTGTCCTGGCGGAGGAGTTCTTTAGGTCCTTTGCTTTTAATGCCGGGATCACCTTGCATATCCGGGAGGTAGCAGGGGGCAATATGCACCACCTGATAGAAGCGGCATTTAAAGCCACCGCCAGAGCGCTGGCCCAGGCTTGTGCTGTAGATTCTAGGGTTGAGGGTCTGCTCTCTACGAAAGGAAGATTGGGTTGAGCCTAATGGTGATTCCCGCCATTGACCTTAGGCGGGGCTGCTGTGTCCGTTTGGTCCAGGGTCAAAGCCATCGGGAAACTGTCTATTCCCGGGAGCCTGTAGAGGTAGCCAAGGGCTTTGAAGAAGCAGGGGCGGAAAGGCTCCATGTGGTTGATTTAGACGGTGCCTTTACAGGCCGGCCTGGGAATCTGGAGATAATCCAAGCCATTGCTGAAACTGTCGCCATGCCCGTTGAAGTAGGTGGCGGCATTAGGGATCTGGAGACTATTGACAGGATTCTGGCTGCGGGAGCAGCCTATGCTATCCTCGGCACCGCGGCTTGTGAAAACCCCCAGTTGGTAGAAGATGCCTGCCGGCGGTATCCCGGCAGGATAATCGCCGGCATTGACGCCCGGGATGGGCGAGCGGCGGTCCGGGGGTGGGTCGATGATACCGAAATGGATGCCCTGGACCTGGCCAAGAGAATGGTTGATCTGGGAGTTGAAGAAATCATTTTCACCGACATCGCCCGGGACGGCATGCTGACCGGCCCTAACATTGCCGCTCTAAAGAAGATGACAGAAACTGGAGCTAGGATCATCGCCAGCGGCGGAGTAGCTACACTGGAGGATATCCAGGCCATTGGGAAGCTGGCGGGATTTGGGGTAATTGGAGTGATCATCGGCAAGGCCCTTTACAGCGGTCGCTTTACCTTGGAAGCAGCCATCGAGGCAGCCAAGGCCGTCGGTGAATCAAGCTAAAGGTGTCAGGGGTTTATTAGAGTAGATGGGAGACTGCTTTATGGAGACTGCTGGTGTGTCAGGAAAGAGGGTAATCCCGTGCCTTGATGTAAAGAACGGCCGGGTGGTAAAGGGCGTGAATTTCGCTGACTTTCGGGACGTAGGGGACCCGGCAGAGCAGGCGGTCTTTTATGATAGGGAAGGCGCCGATGAGCTGATCTTTCTAGATATTACAGCTTCCCATGAGGGAAGGCGGGCATTTTCTGAGAGCATTCGCCGGACTGCTGAGGTGCTCACCATTCCCCTTATCGTCGGTGGCGGTATTAGGTCCCTAGAGGATATGGAGGCTGTGTTTGAAGCCGGTGCCAGCAAGGTGTCAGTTGGCACAGCGGCCCTGGATAATCCAGATCTAATCCAACAAGCCGCGCAGGCCTTCGGCAAGGAGCGAATCGTTGTCGCCATTGATGCCAAGAGGACCATCGGCGCTGACGGCAGCCGTTGGTGGGAGGTCTATGCCCAGGGAGGCAGGACCGCCACCGGCTGGGAGGTGGGTGAGTGGGCCGAAAGGGTTTATTCCCTCGGAGCCGGGGAAATTCTACTCACCAGTATGGATGCCGATGGAACCCAAGATGGATATGATAATGACCTAAACCGACTGGTGGCAGAAAGGGTGCCCATCCCTATCATCGCCTCAGGGGGAGCCGGTCGTCTGGAACATTTTAAGGACGCGTTCTTATTGGGTAAAGTAGATGCGGTACTGGCAGCTTCTCTTTTTCATTTCCGCACATATTCCATCCGGGAGGTAAAGGAGTACTTGCAGGGGGCGGGGATACCGGCGCGCCTGTGATGTGATGGGTGTCCATCTCCTTGGGGATGGATGTTGGAATTACAGCAATTTCGCTTTTTATTAGGAGGAAAATCATGGTGGATATGGGAGAGCTGAAGTTCCGCGCAAGTGGACTGATTCCAGCCATTGTCCAAGATGCAGAAAACGGCGAAGTCCTGATGATGGCTTACATGAACCGGGAGGCCTTGGAAAAGACCCTGCAGACAGGCAGGACTTGGTTTTGGAGCCGCAGCCGGCAGCAGTTGTGGGAGAAGGGCAAAACCTCGGGCCACTACCAGATTGTCAAGGAGGTTATTGCCGACTGCGATTACGATGCTCTGCTGATTAAGGTAGAGCAGCAGGGGGCGGGAGCCTGCCATGAAGGCTACAGGTCTTGTTTCCACAATCCCGTGGAGTTTCAAGGGGGAGAGGGAACGGTGGCTGCCGCTCAGGATGAGGAGCAGGAACCGGTCTTTGATGCCGAGGAGGTCTACGGCAAACGCTCGCCGAGGATTCTCAATGAGCTTTACGAAGTAGTGCAGGATCGGCGGGCAAATCCTGTGGAAGGTTCATATACCAACTATCTTTTTGCTAAAGGGTTAGATAAGATTCTCAAGAAAATCGGCGAAGAAGCCGCGGAGGTCATCATTGCCGCCAAGAACCCTGGGGTAGATGAACTGATCTATGAGCTTGCAGACCTTTATTACCATACCATCGTCTTAATGGCGGAAAAGGGTACGGACCCAGGAGCCGT
>JAAYGR010000161.1 GCA_012727675.1 Bacillota bacterium | reverse complement strand
TTAGGGAGTTTATTGGTATGTTATAGGGAGAAGGCTGGTGGTGCTGCACAAACAACACCGTCACCAGCTGCTTCAATACTCATGGAGAGAAGCCCAGTCCTGGGAAGAACTTTATATTCCAAGCAAAGGAGATGTGGGAAGTGAACATTAAGGTGTTAGGTTCTGGCTGCGCGAAGTGCAACAAGCTTGAACAATTGGTACGGGAGGTAGTGCAAGAAGAAGGGCTCGATGCGACAGTGGAAAAGGTTACAGACCTCAATGAGATTATCGGCTATGGGGTCATTACCACCCCTGCCTTGGTTATTGATGACAAGGTGGTATCCAGTGGGACCCTACCAAACAAAGACAAGCTCAAGGAATTGTTAGGTAGGTAATGAGTCTTCTCTTGTGGTGCCGCTTAAGGGCAGCACCTAGCTAATCCTCTGCATGGGGAATTAATATCTTCGGCAATGACTCTCAATGATTGATTATGACGACCGGGAGAGATGATTGGTATGGGTATTTTTGGCTGGCTGAACGATCAACTTCTGAAGATGGAGTGGCTTTCAGCTCTAGTTGAGGCGTTGGTTGAGAACGTGCTGGGTCTAGATGTTTCCACCAGACTAGGTGGCAGCATTCATTTCTTTGTTTATGATACCATCAAGATCTTTGTCTTGCTCTCAACCCTGATTTTCGGTATTTCCTATATCCAGAGTTTTTTCCCGCCAGAGCGAACCAGGAGAATTCTAAGCAGATTCACTGGGGTAGGGGCCAACATTGTGGGAGCACTCATGGGAACTGTGACTCCCTTTTGCTCGTGCTCTTCTATACCGATTTTTGTCGGTTTCACCAGTGCGGGGCTGCCAATCGGAGTCTCCTTTTCTTTCTTGATCTCGTCACCTATGGTGGACTTGGCATCAATTGTGCTGTTGGCCAGTGTCTTTAGTTGGAAGATAGCCATAGCCTATGTATTGGTCGGCGTGCTTTTGGCTGTCGCCGGCGGAACCCTTATCAGCAAACTTAAGCTGGAAAGCTATGTTGAGTCCTTTGTTTACCGGAACCAGGTGGCTGCAGCTGCTGCTGATGAGGTAGCTGAGATGACCGGCCAGGAACGGCTCACGTTTGCCAAGGAGCAGGTAGTAGACATCATCCGCCGGGTTTGGTTTTATGTCCTATTGGGAGTTGGTATTGGCGCAGGTATCCACAATTGGATACCCGAGGGTGTTATTACTGCTATACTAGGAAAAGAGAACGCCTTTTCAGTCTTGATAGCCACCGTCGTAGGTGTGCCGATGTATGCGGATATTTTCGGGACACTGCCCATTGCTGAAGCCCTTGTGGCCAAGGGTGTGGGATTAGGTACGGTCTTGTCTTTCATGATGGGGGTTACTACATTATCGCTGCCGTCCTTGATCCTCTTGAGAAAAGTAGTGAAACCCACACTCTTAGCGGTTTTTACCGGAATCGTCATTGTTGGGATCGTGATTATAGGGTATGTCTTTAACGCAGTTGGTTATTGGTTTGTGTGAAAGGTGATTTGCGGGGAGTAGAGAGCGTTAATGTTTTTCGGGGGTGGAGAGCTGGCTAACGGGATAGAGCAAGGGACTTGAATGAGGGCAGCTAGAAACGCGGGAGGAGAGCGATAATGATGTCCCACGAACAGGTAGGCAAGAAAGGGATTCTCGATACCTACAGGCGGATTGCCAGGGGCGAACAGAGGAGCTGCTGCGGAAGCGGCTGCAGCTGCCATGGAGGTGAGGAGCAGGGCGAGTTGACGGTCGCAGAACGGGCAAGGCAACTAGGCTACACCGCCGATGATCTGAGCAAGCTCCCTCAAGGAGTAAATCTAGGTTTAGGATGTGGTAATCCCTTGGTCCTGATTTCTCTCAAGGAGGGAGAGACGGTTCTAGATTTGGGCAGCGGGGCTGGGATCGATTGCTTTCTTGCCAGGCAGAAGGTGGGTCCCTCCGGTAAGGTAATCGGAGTGGATATGACTCCAGAGATGGTTTTCCGAGCCCGGGAGACGGCCAGGCAACAAGGCTACGATAATGTAGAGTTTCGTTTGGGTGAAATAGAACATCTGCCGGTCGGTGACGGGTCTGTTGATGTAGTTATTTCCAACTGTGTGATTAACCTTTCTCCGGAGAAAGAGCGGGTATTCAAAGAGATCTATCGGGTCTTAAGGGCCGGTGGTCGACTTAGTATTTCCGACATAGTTGCTCTAAAGCCTTTACCAAAGGAGCTCAAAGATGACTCTGCCATGCTCTCGGGTTGTGTGGTTGGTGCCAGTTCGGTTGATGAACTGCGGGAGTTGCTCCATACCGTGGGTTTTCAGGCTGTCCAGATGCAGTTCCCGGATAACAGCGGGGAAATAGTGGATTCATGGTCGCCTTACCCTCTGTCAGATTATGTCAGCTCGTGTCTAATTCAAGCTGTCAAGCCCAAGGAACCGCGGTCCTGCTGCTCTAGCCTTGACTGTTGCTGATGAGCAAGAGCCAAGCTGATTGTGGAAAGCGGTGTGAATCTGATGACCAAGGAATTGAATCAATGGTGAAATACAAGTTGACGATACTACGGGAACGTACTTGGCTAAGACAAGAGATGTGTATCATAAACGGAAACGCTCTTTAAAGAGGCTTGATTGAAGCTCCTGCTCTACTCTGAGCCGGGCTTTCTCTTTGGGAGGATTAAGAGATACATGGGCTGCTTTGACCTTTTAATAGCAACTTCTGAAGGTTCACAAGGGCTAGGCTAACCGGTAGCTCGCCGAGAGGTTGAGGCCGCCGCTTTGCCGAATTGTCTAGCAAGCATTACATACATAATGGCTGACTAAAGGAGATGTTGGCGGTGAACATCAAGGTATTGGGTTCTGGTTGTGCGAAGTGCAGCAAGCTCGAACAATTGGTGCGGGAGATAGTGGAAGAAGAAGGGCTCGATGCCGAAGTTGAGAAGGTCGCAGACCCTAGCGAGATCATCAACTATGGGGTCATGGTTACCCCTGCCTTAGTAGTTGATGAACAGGTGCTTTTCAGTGGGATTGTACCGGATAAAAGTAAGCTCAAGGAATGGTTAAGCAGTAAGTAGAGCTTTTTCTACAAATTTGGCCGTACTGGCGCGCCGCAGGGCTGCCCTTTGCGAGATTAAGTGGGCCGGCTGACAGTATTTGTCCTATCAGCCAGCCCATTCAGCAGTCGAGATACGCTGAGAGAACCGATAGATATTCCCTATAGTATCGCAGTACATTGCCTATGGACCTGAAAACGACAGCATCATCGATGACTTGGTATTCGTGGACTAGGATGTTGCGCAGCCCCGTAGAAGGCGCGATGGCCAGGGCAAAGTCCATGTCGAGAACATCACTTTCCGCTAGTTCGATAAAGGAATTGAAGTAATCCTTGGCCGGGCCGCGGTCAAGGAGCTTGAGGATCATGTTGTTGACATCGGTGGCGCACTCGACTATCAGCTGGATTTCCCGCTCAATAGCTCGTTTGCGGATAAAGTCGGATACATAATCCTCTAGGGTTAACCCGTCAGCTAGCTTCTCAAGCTCAGCATAATAGTTGGCCAACGCCTTAAGTTTCTCGCAGATTACGGCCTTCCTTACCATCGGTTATCAGCTCCTGAATCTCCCTGCGGATAGTCTTCATTCTCTCACGTATGACCGGCTTCAGCTCATAGGTTCGCTTGATGTAAAACAAGCTCAATCGTTCAAATAGACCATCCTCCTTTTCATAGAAAGGCCGGCCGCTGGTCGCGATCTCATAGCGCAGGAGGGGGTCCGCTGTCTGCAGGTCAACCAAGTCAATTTCACTTTTCCGGTGGACAATGATCAGCTCGCGGAGGAGAACCATTTTCTCATCGATGCTCAGCGGCTCCTCGGCTAGGTAAGCGATGTCAATATCGCTCTCTTCATTATAGAACTCGGTCATGTAGCTGCCGAAATACGCCAGCAGTTTGAGGTTATGCTTTTCGGCAATTTCCGCTATCTTCTCTGAGGTATTATCAATCATGTTTATCACCATCTCTCAACAGAGAACGGTCCTTAGAACAGCTCCTTCAGTCCCGCGGCAGCGGTATAGGGTTTGGATTCATACGTAAGCTCCATTTCCCTGCTCAATTTTCTTAAGGTAGTATTTGTTAATCCCATATTACATTATAAAAGTTGTGCGGGCAACAAGAGAGGCAGCCTGCCACCAGCGGGTTGGCCGAGTACCTATGGTATATAGCTGTTTTTGGCAAGGGATTTTTCTTGTTTAGCAAGAACAATTACATATAAACTGCTTTGACTGATATTACCACGAGCTGCAGGATTGGAGGAGGGAATGGGATTGGCTCACAAAGGAAAGAAGTTTCTGGCCTTTGATTTGGGCGCCGAGAGCGGACGGGCCATAGTTGGCCATTTCGATGGCGAGCGGGTGGAGCTGGAGGTTTTGCATCGGTTTCCCAACCAGCCGGTAACTGTGCAGTCTACTACCTATTGGGATGCTCTAAGGCTTTTCCATGAGATGAAGCAGGGTTTGGCCCAGTGTGTGCAGACGTACGGCGGCGATGTTGCCAGCATGGCCATCGATACCTGGGGCGTAGACTTTGGCCTTTTGGGCCCTGGTGATGAGCTGTTGGGCAATCCGATCCACTATCGCGACCTCCACACCGAAGGGATGATGGAAGAGGCCTTCAAGGTAGTTCCCCGGGAAGAGCTGTTCGAGGCAACGGGCAATCAGTTTATGAGGTTTAATACTCTCTTTCAGCTGCTGGCCCTGGCGAAGAGGAAGTCCCCCATCTTAGCTCAGGCTGAGACAATGCTGTTGATGCCCAACCTCTTCGATTTTTGGTTCACCGGCCGCAAGGTCACAGAGTTTACCATTGCCTCTACCACCCAGATGCTGGATCCTACCACCCGGAATTGGGCCTACGATCTGTTGGATAAGTTCTCTATTCGCCGTGAACTGCTGACGGAGATCGTTGAGCCGGGGACAGTAATTGGGACAGTCAGGCCGTCTATTACCCAGGAGCTGGGCTTTGAAGGTGCTGAGATTCCGGTAATTGTCCCGGCTAGTCACGATACAGGCTCTGCGGTGGCTGCTGTGCCCACAGAGGAGAAGGACTATGTTTACATAAGCTCGGGCACCTGGTCACTGATGGGAGTTGAAGTCATGGATCCCATCGTCAATGAGCAGACCCTCGCCAACAATTTCACCAACGAAGGCGGTGTCTGCGGTACTTACCGTTTCTTGAAGAATATTATGGGACTTTGGCTGGTCCAGCAGTGCCGCCGCAGCTTCCGTCGGGCAGGGAATGAGTATTCCTATGATGAACTTACCGAGATGGCCAGAACTGCCAAGCCGCTCCAGGCCTTTATCGATCCCGATGCAGATGAATTCATGAATCCACCGGATATGCCTGAGGCAATTCAGGATTTTTGCCGGCGGACTAATCAGCCGGTACCGGATACTGAAGCTGCTTTGATCCGCTGCTGCCTAGAGAGCTTGGCTTTGAAATACCGCTGGACAGTTGATAGACTGGAGGAAATCACCGGTCGGTCTGCCCGGGTGATCCACATGGTGGGAGGAGGAGCCCAAAACAAACTCCTCTGCCAGCTGGCTGCAGATGCCACCGGACTTCCGGTGGTTGCCGGTCCCATCGAAGCAACGGCAGCGGGAAACATCTTGATGCAGGCAATGGCCCTTGGTGAAATCAGGTCCCTTGAGGAGGCCCGGCAGATGGTGCGCCGCTCCTTCCCTGTCAAGGTGTACGAACCCCAGGATAAGGGACCGTGGGATGATGTTTATGGGAAGTTTAATGATCTAGTAGTCAATTAACACTGAATTAGTAGTGGTATATTGAAGCGGAGGGAGTAATTATGCTGGAGCAGCTGAAGGAAGCGGTTTTAGCCGCCAATTTGGAACTACCCAGGCGGGGTCTTGTTACCTATACCTGGGGCAATGTCAGCGGGATTTGTCGGGAGCGGGGTTTGGTGGTGATCAAGCCAAGTGGAGTTTCCTATGAAGAAATGAAGGCCGAGGATATGGTGGTATTGGATCTAGAAGGCAATGTGGTGGAAGGAGATCTTCGCCCATCATCAGATACACCAACCCACCTGGCCCTTTACCGAGCTTGGCCGGAGGTGGGAGGTATTGTCCACACCCATTCTACCTATGCCACGGTTTGGGCCCAGGCCCGGATGGGAATACCTTGTTTAGGAACAACCCATGCCGACTATTTCTATGGTGAGATTCCCTGCACCCGCCCTTTAACTCTGGAGGAAATTGCCGGGGCTTATGAAGAGGAAACCGGTAATGTCATCGTTAAGACCTTTGCCCATCGGGATCCTTTGTCCATGCCTGGTGTTTTGGTAGCTGGACACGGACCCTTTACTTGGGGAAAGGATCCGGCGGAGGCAGTTCACAACAGCGTAGTCTTGGAACAGGTGGCACTGATGGCACTGGCCACAGTTTCTTTGGCCCCGGATATTGGACCCATCCCCCAAGGCCTTCTGGATAAGCATTTTCTCAGAAAGCACGGAGCCAATGCGTATTACGGGCAGAAGTAGTAAAGATACTGTAAAGAGGAAGGGCCCTTGTAGGGGAGCAGGCGAAATGTTTTCAGTGGGGAAATAAACCGGGAGATGGGAGTCTCGGTTTTGCAAAAGAGACTAGCAAGCTGTATATTGGGATAGAGGGAGAAGTGGTATCCATGATCCGCAGGGCGGATGAAATGCTTAAGGAAGTCCGGGAGAGAATGCGGGGCGGAGATGGCTCTGTTGAGATGCTGCATATCTTCAAGCAGGATGAACTGAAGGGTCGGGCTCGCCTGTTTGCCAAAATCACTTTACAGCCCGGGTGCTCAATTGGTTTTCATAACCATGATGATGAAGAAGAGCTTTTCTATATTCTGCGAGGTACCGGCACAGTTAATGATGATGGCAAGGAGGAAATTGTTAGGGCCGGAGATGCAATCTTGACCGGTGATGGTGCTGGACATAGTATAGCCAACACAGGGGATGAACCCTTGGAAATCATGGCAACAATT
>JAAYGR010000019.1 GCA_012727675.1 Bacillota bacterium | reverse complement strand
CCGTAGGCGCTATTTCCGGCAAGGTGAGGGAACCCTTTGTCATCGACAACGAGAAGTGCATCAAGTGCGGTGCCTGTAAAGACGCTTGCCGCTTTGGGGCTGTGGAGGAGGTTGCTTAAATGGGCCAGACAATGATCGTTGACGGGAGACCGGTAGAACTAAACGGAGAGAAAAACATACTGGAAGTTGTGCGCAAAGCGGGAGTAGACCTGCCCACCTTCTGCTATCACTCCGAGCTGTCTGTTTATGGCGCTTGCCGCATGTGTTTGGTGGAGCTAGAGAATGGCAGGATAGTAGCAGGCTGCTCGACACCCCCTGCACCTGGCATGAAAGTTAAGACAACAACTCCCAGGGTGCAGAGGATCCGGAAGATGGCACTGGAGCTTCTTCTGGCTAACCACGACCGGGACTGCACTACTTGCGAAAAAAACGGCAGCTGTAAGCTTCAAGATTTGGCGCAGCGCTTCGGCATCCGGCATGTTCGGTTCGGCCAGCGGGATGTTAAGGTGGATATAGATGATTCGAGTCCGTCCCTGGTCCGGGACCCCAATAAGTGCATCCTCTGCGGCGATTGTGTCAGAATGTGTCAGGAAGTGCAGGGGATTGGCGTCTTGGATTTCGCCCATCGGGGTTCGAAAATGACTGTCACGCCTGCCTTCGGCAAGAAGATGGCAGAGGTAGACTGTGTTAACTGCGGCCAGTGTGCTGCCGTGTGTCCAACCGGCGCCCTGATGGTCAAGAGGCAGACAGATGAAGTATGGCAGGCTCTGCAGGATCCAACCAAGACGGTTATTGCCCAAATAGCGCCGGCAGTTAGGGTGGCTGTTGGAGAAACCTTCGGTCTGCCTGCAGGTGAGAACACCTTGGGAAAACTGACAACTGCCCTGCGGATGATGGGATTTGACAAGGTCTTCGATACCAGCTTTGCTGCTGATCTTACCGTCATGGAGGAAGGTAGCGAATTTCTTGCCAGGCTCCAGGAAGGAGGCAGCATGCCCCAATTCACCTCCTGCTGCCCAGCATGGGTGAAGTACGCGGAGCAGTATTATCCGGAAATGTTGGATAACCTATCCACGTGCCGCTCGCCGCAGCAGATGTTCGGCTCCTTGGCCAAGAAGTTCTACGCCAAGGAACTGGGAATCAGTCCAGAGGACTTGGTAGTCGTGAGCATCATGCCGTGTACCGCCAAGAAATTCGAAGCCCAGCGGCCGGAGTTTGTTACCGATGGAGCCCCCGATGTGGACTTCGTTCTGACAACCCAAGAGATTATTCAGATGATCCGGGAGTCGGGACTGGATTATCCCAATCTGGAAAGCGATTCCTTGGATATGCCCTTCGGATTCAGTTCCGGCGGTGGTATTATCTTCGGCGTGTCCGGAGGAGTCTCCGAAGCAGTCTTGCGGGCTGCCCATTACCTCATGCTCGGGAAAGATCTGGATCAGGTAAACTTTACCGATGTCCGGGGAATGGAAGGATTGCGGGAAGCGGAAGTAGACTTGGATGGAAAGATCATCAGACTGGCCATCGTCCACGGCCTGCAACAGGCCAAGCAGCTCTTGGAAGCCGTCAAAGCCGGTGAAGCTGAGTATCACTTGGTTGAAGTTATGGCCTGTCCCGGAGGTTGCGTGGGCGGTGCAGGACAGCCGGTAGGAACTAATTCGGAAATCAGAAAGGCACGGGCCCAGGGGATTTACACCGCTGACAAGGCCCAGCAGCTGCGTAAATCCTACCAGAATCCTCTGATCCAGACTGTATATGAGAAATGGCTCGGCAGTCCCAATGGTGAGACGGCACATGCAGCGCTGCACACCACCTACAACGAGCGGCGGCGGATTAGCAGTGACAGCATCAGCCTCAGCGATAACAAAGGGAAGAAGCGGCTGGCTGTAGATGTTTGCGTAGGTACCTGCTGCTATCTGAAAGGCTCCTATGATGTCCTGCAGGATCTGAACCGTAAGCTGCGGGCAGCGAACCTAGAGGATCAGGTGGATATTAGAGCCACTTTCTGCTTTGAAAACTGCGGGTCTGGCATTAACGTGAAGGTAGGAGATAAGCTTTACAGCGGCATATCTCCAGCCAAGACCAGCTTTCTCCTTGATACCATCACTAAGGAGCTGCAGTCTAAGTAGGAAGTCGTAAAGAAGTACTTCCCGACTGCCCGGCAAGGGCAGTCGGGACTATATAAGGAACACGTTGGTCGGTCAGTAGGGAAGTCTATTAACGTCTGTTCAGGAGGAATGACCGATGGACGGAATAATCAGTATCCCAAAACGAACTTTGGAGCGGCTGCCTGTGTATTACCGGGTCCTAATGCAATGCCTTGACGAGGGTATGGAGTATATATCCTCCGGAGAGTTAGGGGAAAAGGCGGGCTTCGACAATGCCCAAGTGCGAAAGGATCTGAACCACATTTGGAGCGGTGGCCGTCCGGGACTAGGGTACGAAATCGTCAAGCTGGCAGAGTGTCTGGCAGGTTTTCTTGGGCTAAAGAATACAACCGATGCGGTATTGGTCGGTGCGGGGCGCTTGGGAGCTGCACTGGCAGGATATCCGGGCTTTGGCAGCTATGGGTTGAATATCGTGGCTGTGTTCGACTCTGACCCTGACAAAATTGGGAGCAGTATAGGAGACATTCCCATTTTGCCTGCGGCCAAACTGCCTGATCTGGTTAGGCGCCTGGGCATCAGGCTGGGGATCATTACAGTGCCCGGTGAATCCGCCCAAGAGATTACCGATGCCATGGTGGCAGCTGGAATCTTGGCCATCTGGAACTTTGCTCCTGTGCGGCTGCAAGTTCCCGAGGGTGTCTTGGTTCGCAACGAAGACTTGGCTGCTAGCTTGGCTACTTTGTCATATTATGTACGGCGGCGCAGCGTGGCAACGGAGGAAAAGCAGGCACTAAACGGTGCAGTAGCTAAGGGCAGTTGATGGGCGGGTCCCCCACCGGGACACCGGAAACTGCCGGTCCGGGGACTATGGCTCGAACAGCAGTCTTTGCTCAAAGTCTAGTGTAAGAAGTTCAGTCAGCCAGATCAGGAATTCCGCCACCTCATCGGAGGTCTTATCTTCGGTCCACCCTGTTTCCTCTAGGGTCCTTAAAACCAAGCTCGATACGTGCTGGGCAAACCTCTCAGCATAGGTCTCCAATAGTGATTCAGATGCCTGTTCATCTGTTGCGCAGAGGAGCCTGTTGTACAGGCGAAAGGCCTGCAGGTATAGGCGCTCATCACCTTGCTGTTTAGCTCGGAGATATATTTCCCTGAGCTTGGCTAGAGTTGCCTGTTTCACCTCGGCCTGGGGACCCAGGAGGGCATACTCCAGCTGATTCAGATGCTCATAGATGTGCTCAACGATCTCTTCCGGCTTAGGCATCTCCATGGAAAAGCCTCCCTGATCATCTACAAGGTTTCATACTATATATTTACAGATGCTTAAAGAGTCTCCTGCTGGAGAAGGACTGGATCTGTAGATCGTATGCCTATCAGTTTCCCTTTGGTAAGCAGAAGATGCAGGTGGGTTGTGGCAGACTCGGCTGGTTAAGGATTAAGCATGGGGAATAGTCTGCTCCACGGCCCATGCTAGCTTATGCAGGGCCTTGGGAGAAAGCTACCCTACTGCTCCGAGGCTTGTGATTAGGAGGCCTATGATGGTGGGAGAAATTTGACTAGCTCCACCACGGCCGAGTATCGATCCTCTGCCTGGCGCAGGGAGACCCGATAATGATCAACCAAAGAAGAGATCACCAATAGATCAATATCCCTATAAATATCCTGCTGCTCCAAGATCGGGTGAGCTGTAACCCTTTCTCGGCAGAAGCGCTTGCCTGTTGTACTGCAGGAGATGGTGATTCTATCAGGGGCCAGCAAAACAACCAGCCGCAGCTGTTGAGCACACAGATGGCGGTGGGCAAAGTAGATCAGGTTGCGGCAGGCGTCGGTTAATGCCACTTTATACCCTGCTATATCACAGACCTTGAGTCCCATCTTGTCAAATAGTTCGCTGAGGGTTAACCGGAGAATAGTCAGGTACTGCTCCTTTAGGGGAATAATTAGTTCTACCTTATCTATGCTGTCTCGTCTAAAGTGCTTTTCCATTTAGTTCGCCTCTCTGGCACTATTTGTGGTTTGTTCACCCCAATCTTACCCGGTAACACCCGATTTGAAACAGAAGCCATTGCGTCCTGATTCTCCCTGTTTGGGTGCCATTGAGGCTGTCCACGGATATTTAATTAATCTGATCCATAAACTTAACGAACCATGTGGGAAAATGCGGAGGCAGCATAGGTAATACTCTGGTTTTTCTCCCAACAGGCGGAAAACAGAAAATAAACTAATAGTATGAAGATTAGCGGAGCAACATGGAGAATTCGGTTCTAACCAAATCGACATGGACAACCCTCAAGAACCTGTATAATATCATTACTCCTGCGGTAGAGGGACATACGGGGGAAATAGTTGAGGGAAGGAAGCCATGAAACACAGACTAAAGGTCTTCACCCCAAAGTTTTCCGGCGAATTTAGGTTGCCTAGAAGGCTGGGACGGCTGCTTGTGGGCTGGTTCAAGGGTTTCACGGCAGTGATGGTACAAGGAAAGCTGCCTCTTCTCAGTCTCCTGGCTTACCTCTTGGGAAGGGCTCCCCTTGTCCCAGAGGTCTATCCCTTCGGTATGGCACTGATGACAACTATACTTAAGGTGAGAGGTCCTCTTGCCGGCTTTATTGTCCTGTTTTTCGCATCCCACGGTATGGCTGCCCGACTTTCCACCAGCACAGTTCACTACTGGTCCTTAATTGGTGTGATCACCTGTGCAGCTGCCCTCTTGCCCAATTTTCGCAAGCCCCGTATAGGATTTAACAGTGTATTTGCCATCATCGCTGTATTGGCTGTGCCGCCGCTGCTCTTGACGGTCCCTTGGCTCGTGCCGGAATTCATCACCTGGCTGCCTGCCTTGGCAGCCATTTGGGCCCTGGGGAACCTGTTGGCACCGATCGCGGAGCTGGAGAGCAGGCGCCTAGCTGCTCCCCTTGACCATCAGCAGTTGACTGCTGCGGCTCTAGTGCTAATCGGAGCTTTCTTGGGTCTTACCGACCTATATCTCGGCACTGTTCATCTCCAGGAACTCTTTGGCTGTGTAGTCCTGATGATAGCTGCCCAGATTGGCGGACTGGCGGCTGCCGTTGTTGGAGGCATGCTCTTGGGGTTCTTTACAGCCCTAACCAGCGGCAATTTGATGCTGGTGGGCATCTACGGAGTGTTTGGCCTGCTCTGTGGAATTGGGAACCAGCACCAAAAGCTGGGCATAAGCTTTGCCTTTGTCATCGCCAATTTGCTGCTTCCCTTTTTCCTAAGAGATACGGAGGCACTGTACAATCGTTGGACCCTCTCAGCTGCGGCATTGATGATTTTCTTTCTGATACCCCTGCGGCTCCTTCGGAGACTTGCCAGGGCAATACCCAATACAGAAGAACAGCGTCACAACCAGGAGCTGACCCATAAAAGGCTGCGGGAGATGCTCAACCAACGGCTGGATGATTTTGCCCGAGTCTTCGAAGAGCTGTCTACCACCTTCAACCAGATTCCCCATCGACCAGCACTGCCTGACCGAAGCTATGATGATTATGTATTATCCTTAGCCAGGAAAGCCTGCGGCGATTGCACCGGCTTTCAAACCTGTTGGGAAACCCGCTTCCATCAAACCTACTGGGATATGGTGGAACTCTTGGCCATCGCTGAAAAGAATTCCCGAATCCAGTTTAGTGATCTTCCCGATGAGGTAGCCAAGTACTGCATGCAGCCCTACCAGCTGACAACCAGCATCAATGCGGTGATGGAGATGCTGCGCCTGGAGACCTTTTGGCAGCGGCTGCTGCAGGAGAGCCATGAAGTAGTTACTAATCAATTGGAAGGGCTTTCTCAAATTATGCGTTCCTTTGCTTCCCAGATGGAACTGGAAGTAGAATTTGATGAAGAATGGGAAGTACGTCTAAGAGCGGCCCTAGCCCGTGGGCGCATACCGGTTGAATCACTGCGGGTAATTAGAACTCCGGGAGGAAAACCGGAAATCCACGTACGTATGGAGCACTGCGGCGGTGTCCAGGCCTGTCGGGAAAAAGTAGCGGAGATGGTCTCCCAGATATTGGGCCAAGAGTACTCTGTCTGGACCAGGGAGTGTAACGACATTTTGCCTAGGGCCCGCTGTCAGTTTGTGCTGCTGCCGGAGCGGGCATATAATGTCCAGATCGAGACAGCCCGGGCGGCTAAGGATGGGAGCTTTATCTCGGGGGACAGCCATTCCCAGGTCTGGCTGCGGGACGGCAAGCTGGCCATTGTGCTGAGCGATGGAATGGGATACGGCCCAAGGGCCGCCTTGGAGAGTACTGCCACCATCGCCATGCTGAAACAGCTGATGCAAGCAGGCTTTGACCGGGAGTTCGCAGTGCGGACAGTGAATTCTATCTTGCTTCTTCGCTCCACCGATGAAACCTTTGCAACGGTTGACTTAGCAATTGCCGACCTTTACACAGGAGAGCTGGAGTTTATCAAAATCGGTGCAGCACCGAGCTTTATCGTCAGAGGCAGCGGCATTGACGTTGTCCGTTCCAATACGCTGCCCATCGGCATTCTCAATACTGTAGAGATGGAGCCCCAGGTTTCATCTTGGCGCCATGGAGATATTCTCCTCATGATGACCGATGGTGTTATGAACGGGTATTCCGGCCTCAATGAAGAATGGCTCCGCCGGGTTATACATCGGGCTCCCCAGCGGGATCTGAAGACCATTCTCAATCTGATTCTAGAAGAAGCCCAGGCCATGAACGGCGGCGAGATCAAAGATGATATGACGGTGATTGGAGTTCTGCTGCGGAAGAGAACAGGTGTCGATGATGTTATAGAGGAAAGCGCTGTTAACGAGATACCGGTCTATGACCGCCGTTTAGCCTGAGCATTGGCAAGGCTGCGGCAATCGGCGGGGCGAAAGGGGAAGGAAATCCACGGCTTACCGAGGAATGGAATAAAAGGAAGCAATTAAGTCAAGACTAACGAAGCACTGGCACTATTAGTGAGGGCAGGCCATGGATGGGGAAGCTTTGGATCCCAAGTTCGATATTCTCCCCGATGTGTTGACAACCATCAAGGGGTACAACATGCTTCAGCCAGGAGATAGTGTCGTCGTAGGGGTTTCTGGTGGGATAGACTCGACGGCACTTTTGCATGTTCTGTGGCGTTTACGGGATTCTTGGAATCTGAAGCTGTATATTGCCCATTTGAACCATGGGATTCGGGGGGAGGACGCTGCGGCAGATGCTCAGCTGGTGGAGGCCCTGGGAGCTAAACTGGGGATTCCTGTACATGTAAGGGAATTGGATATTCCGGGGATTGCTAGACAAACTGGGCGGAGTGAAGAAGAGGCAGGCCGCATCGCCCGCTATCAGCTTTATGAGGAACTGGCAGATGAGGTGGGAGCCAGCCGGATTGCCGTTGGACACCACGGCGATGATCAGGCGGAGACTGTTTTGATGAATCTAATTAGGGGAGCTGGATTGCGGGGCTTGTCAGGAATCCCGCCGGTTAGAGGCAGGGTGATCCGCCCCCTGATTGAGCTGGAGAAGTGGCAGCTTGAGGCCTACTGCCGAAGCTGGGACTTGCCGTGGCGGGAGGATGTTACCAATTGGAGTACGGCGTACCGCCGCAATTTTGTTCGCTGGGAGATAATCCCTAAGCTCAAGCAGCTGAACCCTGGGGCAGTACGGAAGATCATGCTGACAGCAAGTACCTTGTTGGAGGACTGGCAGCTTTTGAACCAGCTGGCTCTGGAGGCCTTTGGGCGGACGGTGTTGGAGGTCCGGCCTGGGCAGCGTGTCAGCCTTAATCTGGCAGAGTTGAGTGCTTTACCGACAGCCATCCGCAAGCGGGTAGTTGTTCACGCCTATTCCAGGTTGGCGCAAGGAGAACAGAGCCTGGCAGCCGCCAGTCTAGACTACATCGAAAAATGCATAGCCGGTGAGGCATATGCAGGGCAGCAAACTTTGCCGGGGAATATAGATGTCTTTGTTCAGGATGAAGTTTTAATTCTCGCCCGCCGGGTAGATATTGAAAGGGACCGAGGGTTCGGCCCTTGCCTTCTGCCTTTGGGCTCCAGTACAACTATCGAAGGTGCTGGTGTATCGATTCACCTCCAGATTTTGACAGAAATAACCCCTTGGTGGAAAGGCGGCAGCCCGCTGCAGCCGAGGGCTGCCTGGCAGGAGTTGGGGATCTGGTGGGCTGACATGGATTTGGCCTCTTTAGAACTGCCCCTTTATGTGCGGAGCCGCAAGCCGGGCGACCGGTTTCAGCCTTTAGGGATGTCGGGTTCCAAGAAGCTGAAGGACCTGTTTATAGACGAGAAAATCCCCAGAGAGTTCAGGGACAAAATACCGTGTATCATTGACGGCAAGGGGATCGCCGCTGTTGTAGGACTGCACCAGGCCCAGAGGACTAAAGTCACCGAGCACACAGAGAAGGTACTGCGGATTACTGCAGAGAAGGTGTAAGTTGAGTGTCGGCCTCTCGTTGTAAAGGCTCTATTCGTATGATATAATAAGATCTCGTGGAGGAGTGGACTTATCTGCTTATTTCGAGCTTTGTAGACTGCTGAAGCAATTAAGGCGAGGGCCGCTGGTCTGCAGGCCCCATTTCTTTATGCTACTTCGAGGGGAGGACGAATCTTGAACAGATTCTTGCGGGGTATCAGCCTCTACCTGCTGATTGCCATCATCGCAGTATCGAGTGTAAGCAGCCTGTACCCTGGTATAGAAAGCAGCCTTGAGCTGGGGTATGGCGACTTTATTAACCAGTTAGAGAATGGACAAGTAAAATCCGCTCAAATGATAGGTGACCAGACAGTACAGGGTGTAGTGCTGGATGTAACTAAGT
>JAAYGR010000160.1 GCA_012727675.1 Bacillota bacterium | reverse complement strand
CCGCTCTACCTCCTCAATTCCTAAACTCCTCAAGGCTGCCTCAATATTGGCCTGCAGCCTCTGTTCAAACATATGCCGGTTCTTACCTTTGGTGCCGATCTCACCATACCGGATCAGCAATAGATCGTACATACCACTGCCTCCTGTTAATACCGCTGAAACCGCCGCAGTTCCCTTACCGCTTGTTCAATCAGTTCTGCGGCCCTTTCCACTTCTTGTATTGTATTCTCCCATCCGAAACTGATGCGGATACTGCCCTCAGAAACCTGGGGGGCCACCCCCATGGCCTTCAGCACATGGCTGGTAACATCCCGCCTTGAAGAACAGGCTGAGCCGGTAGACACAAACAAGCCTTCTGCTGCTAGGGCGTGGACCAAGACTTCTCCCCTGACGCCGGGGAACCCCACACTGAGTATGTGGGGCGCGTTGGTCAAGGGATCGCCAAGAACTTGGATATCTGGAATCTCCTTTAGCAAAGCAAGCAGCTGCTTCTGCAGCTGCCGCCACTGTGCCGTCCGTTCCTCCATCTGCTCCAGAGCCAGGGTGATAGCCTTTCCAAACCCGGCAATACCCGGGACGTTTTCAGTGCCGGAGCGCATCTCCCGCTCCTGGCCGCCTCCAGTGATCTGAGAGATGATACGGACCCCTTCCCTGCAGTAAAGAGCGCCTACTCCCTTGGGAGCTCCCAGCTTATGGCCGCTAATGGTTAGCAGGTCAACCCCCAGCTCCCTTAGCCGGCAGCTGGTTTTCCCCAAAGCTTGGACTGCATCGCTGTGAAAATATACCCCCGGATCCCGTTCTTTGACCAGCCGGGCAATTTCCGCAACGGGCTGCATGGTGCCGACTTCGTTGTTGACAGTCATCACCGTAACTAAGACGGTGTCATCCCTCACGGCATCGAGAACAGCCTCAGGCGCAATCCTTCCCTTGCTGTCGGGAGGCACCAGTGTATATTCACACAGGTCAAGCTGGGCTAGCTGTTTTAAAGTCTCCAAAACGGCAGCATGTTCAACCGCTGATGCCACAACATGCTTTCCTTTCCTGATCTTCGCCTGCAAAGTCCCCCTGATGGCCAGATTGTTTGCCTCGGTGCCTCCTGAGGTAAAGTAGACTTCATCGGGCTGGCAGCCTAAGGCCGCCGCCACTGATTCCCTGGCCTGCCGCACCAACCGCTCGGCTTCTAGACCCAGCCTATAGGGCGAAGAAGGATTGCCGAAGGTCTCCGTCATAGCCTTTTGGACGACTTCGGCTACTTCCGGCATTACCCGGGTAGTAGCTGCGTTATCAAAATAGATCATGTGCATCTCACCTACATCGAAGCTGCAGCAGCTGCATCAAAACTAGAGTTCAAGGCGTTTGGCCCCATCTTCTGCTTCGCATACGTATACTTCGGGGTCAATCCCCGTTTTCTCGGCGTAACTGGCCTTGACGAAGTCGACAAACTCATCTACCGCCTCAGCCTTCACCAAGTTAACGGTACAGCCGCCAAAGCCTGCTCCGGTCATCCTGGCACCGCAAGTGCCAGGAGCCTCCCATGCCGCCTCCACCATAATATCCAGCTCTTTGCAGCTTACTTCATAAAGATCCCGAAGGCTTTCATGGGATGCCCGCATGAGCCTGCCGAACTCCTCAACATCGCCGGTTTGCAGTGCTTTGACGCTTTCCTTAACCCGTTCATTTTCAAAGACAATATGCTCACACCGCTTAGCCACCACCGGGGGCAGCTTGTCCTTGTACTTGGCGAAGTCAGCCGGGGAAACATCCCGCAAAGCCTTGATTTCCGGCAAGTACTCCTTAAGGATCTCAACTCCAGTTTCGCACTGGCTCCGCCGCTCGTTATATGCTGAATCAACAAGACCCCGCTTCACCATGGTGTTAGCAATGACGATCTTGTATTCATCATTGGAGGGAAGCGGCACCAGCTCATAATCTAAGGAGCGGCAGTCCAAAAAGAGGGCATGTCCCTTCTTACCCAAGCCGGAAATAAATTGATCCATGATACCGCAGTTTACACCTACGAAATTATTCTCCGCAGCTTGGGCGATCTTAACCAGTTCCACCATATCAACGGCAAACTCCCCGATGACCGCCGCCGTAACCCCAGCCGCCATCTCCAAGGCCGCCGATGAAGACATTCCCGCTCCTAAAGGTACATCACCACTGAAAACGGCATTCATCCCCCGTACCGGAAGACCCCTCTCCTTGAGCAAGAGGAGAACGCCCCGAATGTAATTGCTCCATGTTGCCTTCTCATCCGGCTCAATGCGGCTTAAGGAAAAGCTGGACCTTGAGTCTAGGTCTAGAGCATAGAGATGAACCTCATCGTCATCCCTGGGGGATGCTGCCATTATTATCTCCCGGTCTACCGCCGCCGGCAGCACAAATCCATCGTTGTAGTCAGTGTGTTCTCCAATGAGATTCACTCGACCCGGCGCCTTGACTATTTCCACTCTCTCAGCATCAGCATCACCAAAGAGCTCAATTAGTTTTTCCCGCACCAACTGTGCCCGTCTAAGGGTGTCGGCCATGAGATTTACCCCCGTTTCTGCTTTACTGCCCCACACAGTCTACTATCGCCAGTTAATCATCGATTTCATCCACTGTCTTTGGACCGGCTGCCCGCAGCTCCTCTGCCTTAACCTCTGGAGCCGAGTCATTGATAAAGCTCCCTGCCCCAGATTCACAGCCCGCCAGGTACTTCAGCTTATTGGCGGTACGGTGGGGCGGATAAAACTCGATCCGCAGATGGCCCAGACCTTCATGCTGGCCGCCGGTAGGTGCCTGATGAATAGTCATGAGATACGGCAGCGAAAAACCAAATAGGTGGTCATACTTCACCATAACCAGCTTGAGGATCCTGGCCAAATCCCACTCTTCTTCCGCATTCAGGGCAAGCAGAGAAGGTCTGTGCTCCCTGGCGAAAATATGCACTTCATAGGGATAGCGGGCATAGAAGGGAATAGCAGCTACAAAATGCTGGCTTTCTGCCACAATCCGCCGGCCGTCGTCTATCTCCTGGGCCACGAGATCACAGACCAGGCAGCGCCCTGTCTTTTCCTGATGCTCCACCAATGCCTTTAGCTCATGTTCCTGCACTGGAGGAATGAAGGGAAACGCGTAAATCTGGCCGTGGGGATGGTGTAAAGTCACCCCGACAGCTTCACCCTTGTTTTCGAAGATTAATACATACTGGATCTCTTCTCGGCTGCCTAGCTCTTCATAGCGGTCTTTCCAGACCCGGACAAGGTTGCGGATATGTCTTACCGACTCCTCGGCTAAGGTGCCGTCATGGCGGGGAGAATAGAGGACTACCTCACACTCTCCCTTGGCAAGATCCACCGGTGTCAGCCCTGTTCCCTCAACATCGGGCGCCGGCGGATTAGGCTGTAGAGAGGGAAACTTGTTCTGGAAAACCACGATTTCATAGTCCTCAGCCGGTACCTCGGTGGGAAATGCCCCCGGCTTAGTCGGACACAAGGGACAGAAATCCTTCGGCGGTTTGTACGTACGGTCCATCCTGTGGGTTGCTGTAATCACCCACTCCTGACGTAAAGGATGCCATCTTAGTTCCGACATGGACCGCACCCCTTTCTGTCTTGTCCCTCAGACCCGGAGACAGCCTTCGCCTTGCCGGAGCAGCATCCACCGCACCCATCGGCGTCCCCGGACCTAAAGACGTTGACTTCATCCCCAGCCGAAGCTTCATCATCAAAACTGTAATAGATCAAATAACGACCGTCGTCTTTAGTGATTCGTTCCTTTCGCATACAGCTTACGCTGACCGCCTCTACGGGCGCTCAGCTTCCTCCTCTCCCGGATCCACCATCAGTGTGGCTCCGTCAAGTTGTGCGTCTAACCTTTTAGTCAAGCTCCAAAACCAACCAACTAACTAACAAGGGCCGGCTAGAACATCTGGCCTAACGCCCTCTGGTGCACACCGGAACTGCCTGATGAGCCTCTTTACTGCCTTCCATGCTTACCCTTCAGATCCTTCAGCTTCCGAATCCCTGAGGGTGCTTTCTGTGCCAATCCCAGGCAGTCTGGACGATGGTTTCCAAATCATGGTACTTGGGCTCCCACCCGAGTTCCGCCATGATCCGCTGCGAACTAGCAACCAAGACCGCCGGATCCCCTGGGCGCCGCTCTCCCTCTATCCGGTTAATATGCCGGCCCACCACTTTTTCCACCATGTCGATGACTTCCCTGACGCTGAAGCCTGCCCCGTTGCCCAAGTTGTACACATTGGAGTCTGCGCCTTGGGCCAAGGCATCTAGAGCCAAGACATGGGCAGCTGCCAGGTCAGTTACGTGGATGTAATCCCTTATGCAAGTGCCGTCGGGTGTATCGTAATCGGTGCCGAAGATGGTGACACACTCTCTCTGCCCTAAGGCCGCCTGGATAATAATGGGAATCAAATGGCTCTCGGGGCGGTGATCTTCGCCGATGGCGCCGCTGGGAGATGCACCGGCGGCGTTGAAATAGCGAAGGGACATATACCGCAGTCCGTAGGCCTTATCGTATCTAGCCATGATTTTCTCGAAAAAGAGCTTGCTTTCACCATAGGGATTGGTGGGCTGCTGGGGGTGATCTTCCCTGATGGGAGTCTCAATGGGCTCACCGTAAACAGCCGCCGTAGATGAAAAGACCATGTAGCGGGCGCCGTGGCGCACCATGGCATCCAGCAGGTTCAATCCATTGGTCACGTTATTGCGAAAATACTTATCCGGATGCTCTACCGATTCGCCTACCAGACTATCGGCAGCCAAGTGGACAACGGCCTCAATGGAGTGCTCAGCAAAGACTTGGTCCAGAAGATCCGTATCTGCCAAGTCTCCCTCTACAAACTCTCCGCCCACCACAGCCTCTCGATGGCCTTTTTGGAGATTGTCTAAGACCACGATGTTGTGCTTCTTAGTCTTCAGCAGTTCCTCCACCACATGGCTTCCTACATAGCCAGCTCCGCCTGTCACTAGAATATTCACACCAGCGGCCTGCTCCTTCTCCATCCTATACCGGCGGAAGAAGCAAGCCTTCTCTCCTCTCTCATGGTCTAGGCTCCAGATTATCCTACTGCTTGACACTACCCTACTAAATGATACCCATAGATGGAAGATTTATCAATCGCTTCCTCTGCCTCGGGCCGCGACCTATTGCAGGCTGCCTAGTGGAAAGGATTTGGGTAAGCTTACCAAATTGTAATGTATTCTTTCGCTACAGGAGGTTCTACCCATGGATGTGCAGATCCGGTCCTGTCTGATGCAAGACCATCCTGCAGTTCTGGGATCCTGCAGGAGCTGACAGACAACGCCTCGTTGATGCGGTAAGGAAGGAGGTTGTCTCCCGGGGAATCGATGAACTTGAGGTTGGGACAGAATGCACCAGCCAGCCTGCCCAGGCTTCTTACAGGGGGTGCCGCTTTAGTCGCAGGTGTGAGCCGTCCAGTTTGCAGCTTTATTACAGTGTTCAAACCAGAAGCAGGGCTGCTTTGCGCCCTGCCCTTCCCCAGTTCAGCTAACTAAGGGTCAGGCTTGCGCAAAGCAGCCCTTCAGGTGATACAGATTAACGCCACTCGAGATGCAGATTAATGCCACTCGAGGTACAGATGAGCGTTGTCTTTGTCTACGATTTCACAATCGGTGTAAATTACCCGCTCAACTTCCTCGCCTTGGAGGTGCTTAATGGCAGCTTCTACAGCCAGTTTACCCATCAATCTGGGCTGCTGGGCAATGGAAACATCCATGACACCGTCGAGAATCGCCTGTGCTCCGTCGGGGGAGCCGTCAAAGCCGACTACGATTACATCTCTGCGGGCAGCATTTACCGCCGTACCTGCACCTTTCGCCATGATATCATCACAAGCGAAGATTCCGGCCAAATCTGGATAAGCGGTTAAGAAGTTCTCAGCAACCATCATGGCAGTACCCATATCGCCATTACCATAGTCAGAAGTCACGACTTGAATATGAGGATAATCGACAATTGCATCCATGAAGCCCATGTAGCGGGCGGTTGTTGCTGCATTACCGGCAGCTCCGTCAATGATAGCTACTTTACCCTTCACATTGGCACCGAACCAATGGGCAGCCAGCTGTCCACCGGCATAGTTGTCGGTACCGATGTAGGAGATGTAATCAGATTCATCCGCGCCTGAGTCCACTAGAAAGACTGCTATTCCGTGTTTAGCTGCTTCGTTAATCACGTCTACAACTGCTGTAGCGTCGTTGGGAATCAGTACGAGTACATCTACGCCTGCTCCGATGAATGCTTCGACAATAGCGATCTGCTTGTCTACTTCGATGGACGAGTCGGGTGCATTTACTCTAAAAGCAAAGCCGTTTGCTAAAGCTGCTTCTTCAACTGCATCCTTAACTGCGACAAAGTAAGGGTTCCCCAGCTGCTTCGGCACGAAAGCGAGGGTTTTGCCTGTGCCAATTAACTCACTTGCTTGGATATAGCCTGCTGCGCCAACTACTGCTAGAGCTGCAATAACTAGTAATACAAGACTTTTCTTCATGTTTTCGCCTCCTGCAATTGTTAGTTTCACTGGACTTTTCCCATTGCCTTTGCTTCCAGCTGCTCATGTAGCTTTAAACCCTAAGGCATCACCCCTGTCATTTGTGTAGTTAGTCGAACTAACCTACTTACTGTAAGGTTAGTTAAACCCTTACCTGTTGGCCCGCAGGCGCCGCCGAGTGACGTCAAGGGCTACTGCTACAACGATAATGGCACCGACCACAATCTTGGTAAAGTAACTACCTACGCCAAGGAGTACTAAACCATTGCGAATCACGGCAATGATTACTGCCCCAATTAAGGTGCCTAAAACTCCGCCTTCTCCCCCGGCTTGGCTGGTACCGCCAACAACTGCTGCCGCAATAGCTTCCATCTCATAACCTTCACCGGTAGTTGGTTGGGCTGCAGTTAGACGGGCCAGATAGACTATGCCGGCTAAGGAGACACAGACTGCGGAAAGCGTATAGACCAGAGTAATGATTTTTTCAACTTTTACCCCCGACAGCCTAGCAGTAACTCTATTGGATCCAACGGCAAAGATCTGGCGGCCAGTTGATGTGTAGGTTAAGAACAACTGGGCCAAAACGCCGACCACCAAGAAGATATATACAGGTATGGGAATATCTAAGAAGAATCCCTGACCCATAGCTGTTAAGCTCTCAAATCCCCTAATAGAAACCTGCCTGGATCCTGTCATATGCAACGTTACGCCGCGGACTATATACATTGAGCCCAAAGTTACAATAAAGGGTGGAAGCTTTACGTAAGCAACGATAGTTCCGTTGAGATAGCCTACTAGAGCCCCAGCCAAAAGGGTGACTAGGATACTCAGCCATACCATGCCGGTGGCATTAAGTGTCATTGCGCAGACCACGCAGCTAAAGGCCAAGACAGAACCCTGGGACAGGTCCACACCTCCGGTTAACAGCACAAAGGTCATACCGGTAGCCATAATGGCGTAGACGGCTGCCTGCCTCAAAACATTCATAAGATTTGCCTTCGTGAGGAAAGCATCTGTTGTTAGGGTAAGAAAAATCACTAGAACAACTAGAGGGAATATGGCACTAAGCCCTTGAACCCTAGATATACGTTTAAAAAAGCCCTGAACACCCGCCGTTCTTTCATAGCTGCCGTCCAAATTCATCTCCACCTCTTTACTCATCTTGTCCTCCTATGGCGTAATACATGATTTTTTCCTGTGTAGCCTCTGCTCTATCTAGAATCTTCACGCAGCGTCCTTCATGGAACACAGCGATACGGTCGCAGATCCCAAGAATCTCCGGTAGTTCAGAAGAAATGACGATGACTGCCAAGCCTTTTTCCGCAAGATCATTGATGATGTTATATATCTCGCGCTTGGCACCGACGTCAATTCCCCGGGTTGGTTCATCAAAGATGTATACCTTGGAATCTGCGTTCAGCCATTTAGCGAAGACAACCTTCTGTTGGTTTCCTCCAGAAAGATATCTAGCTTCGGTGTCGATACTGGAAAGCCTAATTTGCAGGGCTTCGACAAAATCCAGGACTATGTTACGCTCTTTAGTGAAGTTGAGGATTCCATTACTCTTGATTTTTTCCAATGCTGCCGAGACAGTGTTCCAGCATACCGACTTGTCTAGGAAGAGCCCTTCCTCTTTCCGGTTTTCCGTCAGCAAACCGATCCCATGCTTAATGGCATCATGGGGGCTCTTGATGGTTACCTCTTTACCCT
>JAAYGR010000159.1 GCA_012727675.1 Bacillota bacterium | reverse complement strand
GGTTTTCTCAGGTCCCAATTGACCTTGATCAGCCTATCCGGCTCTATAGCTGTGATCGGTCTTACGGCCCTCAGGATTCGTTATGCTTGGCTTTTGGGTCTGTTGGTGGCCTTGTTCGATTTCCTTCCCATGATCGGGCCCAGTACAATCTTTGTGCCGATGATCTTTTACTATCTCTTTATGGGGAATATATCGTATGCTGTATGGTTAACAGTGATTTTGGGAGTAATCCTGGTCAGCCGGCAGCTGGCAGAGCCAAGGATTGTCGGCGCACAATTGGGCTTGCATCCATTGACATCCCTAACCTCCGTGTATTTGGGAATCCGGCTGCTGGGGGCCAGCGGCTTTATTCTAGGTCCCCTCATCATGGTAGTTCTAAAGGCCATTATGGTAGTTATCTTTATCCCTGCCTGGAAGAAGGAAGGTTAATTGCACGTGTCTGTGACTGAGGAGTGGTGAATAGGTTGTCATTAGGCATCGTAATCCTTGGTTCAACTGGTTCCATAGGTACCCAAGCTCTAGACGTGATTAGGAGCATGCCGGAGCGCTTTCGAGTTGTGGGACTGGCTGCCGGCAGTAATGTTGGACTTTTGGAAAAGCAAATTGAGGAGTTTCGGCCGAAAGCGGCAAGCCTTGCTTCAATCGAGGCTGCCCACAAGCTTCAGGAGCGAAATCTCCCCGGTCTTGAGATCTTGACAGGCCCTAACGCCATGGAAGAAATGGTGGAGAGGGAAGATGTTGACTTGGTGCTGAACGCTGTAGTGGGAGCAGCCGGCATTCTCCCGACCTTGGCAGCCATAAGGGCAGGAAAGGATGTCGCCTTGGCAAACAAGGAAACACTAGTAGCAGCAGGTAATGTCGTGATGGAGGCAGTGAAAGAACACAATGTGCGGCTCCTTCCAGTTGACAGCGAACACAGTGCCATCTTCCAGTGCCTGCAGGGTGTGGGGGATCGGGATTTGCACAAGGTAATTCTGACTGCCTCTGGAGGTCCCTTCCGAGAGAGTACCAAGGAGGAGCTGGAGCGGGTTACCGTTGGAGAAGCCCTGGCCCATCCAACCTGGAATATGGGGGGGAAAATCACCATTGATTCTGCGACCCTAATGAACAAGGGTCTAGAGGTCATTGAAGCCCACTGGCTGTTCCAAGTACCGCCGGAGCGGATTGAGGTTGTAATCCATCCCCAAAGCATCGTCCATTCTTTAGTGGAGCTCAGCGACGGGAGCGTCATAGCTCAGCTGGGAGTTGCAGATATGCGGCTGCCGATCCAATATGCTTTGACATACCCAGAAAGGCTGAACAGTCCAGCGGAAAGGCTCTCCTTGATCGAAGTAGGCCGCCTAGACTTTGAGGCTCCTGATGTTGAGCGATTTCCCTGTCTGCGCTTGGCCTATGAAGCTTTGGCTGTAGGAGGTACTTTTCCCACGGTCTTGAACGCTGCCAATGAGGTGGCGGTTCAGGCCTTTATGCAGGGGAGGATCGGCTTTACCGATATTCCCCGCCTCATCGAATCGGCCTTGGAACAGCACCGAGGGGTGATAAAGCCCGACCTTGAAGATATACTGGAGGCAGATCGAGAAGGTCGCGAGTACCTGATTAAGCTGGTGAACAGCTAGCCCAACTAGCAGTTGGCAGAAAGGATGGTTACCTTGAATCTGCTCTTAGCCTTTGTCCTTGTTCTCGGTCCGACAATATTTGTCCATGAGCTGGGACACTTTCTTGCTGCTAAGGCTGTTGGAGTAAAGGTTTATGAATTTGCCCTGGGGTTTGGCCCCGCTGTATGGAAGCGGCGAAGAAAAGATACCCTTTACAGTTTGCGGATCCTGCCCTTCGGCGGATTTGTTAAGCTGGCGGGTATGGATATCCCCGAGGATGAAGATGAGATCATCCCCGATGAAGATGAGGGGAGCTTTAATCAGAAGAGCCTGTGGCAGCGGCTGGCGGTGATAGCTGCAGGACCCATCATGAACTTGGTCCTGGCTGTCCTCCTTTTTGCGCTGTATATGGGCTTGGTTATCATCCCTCCGACGGTACAGTTCGTTGAGCCCGGTTCGCCAGCTGCCGAGATTGGGCTGCTCCCCGGTGACGTGGTTACCGAGGTGGCTGGGGAGAAAATCACCTCCATCGGGGAGATCAACAGGATAGTTGCCCTCTACTCCGGTGAAGAGATCCCCATTACAATCGTGCGGGAAGATAAAACTCTGCGTCTGACAATTACACCTAAACTGGACCCTGAACTTAACCGGGCCCGGCTGGGTGTTGGAATGGTGGAAAAACCAAGGCAATCCCTGGGAGAAGCCCTGTATACCGGTCTTAGGCAAACCTATTTTGTTTCCAGGGATATTGTGGTATCAATAGTGCGGATGGTCACTGGAAGGATTGAACCTGACATCGCCGGCCCCATCGGGATTTTCCAGATAGTGGGGGAATCCGCCAACCGGGGTGTAATGTTTGTCTTGTTCATGGCAGCAGTGCTCAGCATCAACTTGGGATTGTTTAACTTCCTGCCCATTCCAGTCCTGGACGGAGGCTGGCTTGTCATGCTTCTTTGGGAGGCAGTAAGGGGCCGTCCCTTGGAGCCTGAACAAAAAGGGCTGGTACAGTTCATCGGCTTGGCTTTCCTGCTGTTGTTAATGCTTTTTGCCACCTATAAGGACCTAGCCCGGCTTAGGATTCTCTGAATTGGAGTAGGAAGTACAGGACTAAGGCATACAGAACCGGGGAGTACACTCAGAGTGAAGCCTTGTTTTCTATAGGTTTTGCGTGAATTTAAGGGCCGCCGGCCTTTCCCAAAAAGGAGGACAGCACCGGTTGAAAGATCAATCGAATCATAAAACGATGCCGCTAATTACGCTTGACAGCTCCCAAGGCGATATAGTCCTTCGAAATAACACCCGGGCTGTCCTTGTTGGAAAAACTGCTATTGGGGGCGGTGCACCCATAGTAGTGCAATCCATGACCAACACCGACACCCGGGATGTAAAGGCCACTCTGGCCCAGATTGCTGCTCTTAAGGAGGCGGGCTGTGAGCTGGTGCGGCTTGCGGTTCCCGATGCAGAGGCCGCTGCTGCGCTGTCGAAGATCTGCCGGGAGGCTGACCTGCCCCTTGTCGCTGATATCCATTTTGACTACAGGCTGGCACTACAGGCGGTGGAGGCCGGCATTAGCAAACTGAGAATCAACCCCGGCAATATTGGAAGCCGCGAGCAGGTAGAAACGGTGGTGTCTGCTGCTAAAGAGCGGAATATACCTATCCGCATCGGTGTGAATGCCGGCTCTTTGGCTAAGCCCCTCTTGGACAAATACGGAGGCCGGGTGCCAGAGGCTTTGGTGGAAAGCGCGCTGCAGCACATCAAGATCCTGGAGGATGAATCCTTTTACGATATCGTCATTTCGCTGAAGGCCTCCGATGTTGGCACCACCGTCCAGGCCTATCAATTGATTGCCCGCAGGGTACAGTATCCCCTCCATGTAGGAATTACTGAGGCCGGGACAGCTTTTCATGGGACCATCAAATCTTCTGTGGGAATCGGGATTATCCTTGCCATGGGACTAGGGGATACCATCCGGGTTTCTCTAACCGGTGACCCTGTGGAGGAAGTGAAGGTTGCCTACGGCATTCTGCAGTCCCTGGGACTTCGGCAGCGGGGGATTGAGATTATCTCTTGTCCCACCTGTGGACGCACCCAAATTGACCTCATTGAGATTGCCCAAGAGGTGGAAAACCGCCTGGAGGACCTGGAGGTGCCGCTCAAGGTGGCTGTGATGGGCTGTGTTGTCAATGGACCCGGCGAGGCCAAGGATGCCGATATCGGCATTGCCGGCGGCAGGGATAAGGTTGTGCTTTTCCGAAAAGGGAAGTTGATGGGACAGTTTCCAGCAGAAGAGGCAGTAGATGTGCTGGTTAAGGCTGTGGAAGAGCTGGCCAAGGCTATGACCGACTCCAACCGTTAAATGGGCCGTTTCCCCGATATTGACAGGGATTCTGGCGGTCTGTTACAATTGTTTTGATTTCGGGGGTGTTGAAATTGAGAATGTCGAAGCTGTTGATGCCGACTTTACGGGAAGTTCCTGCAGAAGCTGAAATCGCAAGCCACCGACTGATGCTGCGGGCTGCGATGATGCGGAAGGTCGCAGCTGGGATTTATTCCTATCTGCCTTTGGGATATCGGGTGCTGCAGAAAATCATGCAGATTGTACGGGAAGAAATGGATGCCGCCGGAGGCCAGGAGGTTCTCTTGCCAATAGTCCAGCCTGCGGAGTTATGGCATGAGACAGGTCGCTGGGACGATTACGGCGAAGAGATGTTCAAACTGATCGACCGCCATGAGCGGCAGTTTTGTTTGGGTCCCACCCATGAGGAAATCACAACTGCTTTAGTCAGGAATGAGGTGCGCTCCTATCGGCAGCTGCCCCTAATGGTATATCAGATCCAAAACAAGTACAGAGATGAGATTCGCCCCCGATTTGGAGTCATGCGAGGAAGAGAGTTCATTATGAAAGACCTCTACTCCTTTGACCGCGATGAGGAGGGTCTAGATAACAGCTATTGGACAATGTTCCATGCTTACGAGCGTATTTTCGCCCGCTGCGGCCTTAATACTAGACCGGTTGAGGCGGATTCAGGAGCCATCGGCGGAGATCAGACCCACGAGTTTATGGCTATAGCCGATGCCGGTGAAGCAGAAATTGTCTACTGCTCGAGCTGCGACTATGCTGCCAATGTGGAGAAGGCCGAGTGCCTCACTCCCCCTGCCGAATCTACAGGCCGGGAGGAACCGCTGGTTGAAGTCGCAACTCCGGATGTTAGGACCATTGAGGATTTGGAGAAGTTCTTTAGCCGACCCGCAAGCGAAATGATGAAAACCTTGATCTACCGAGGCGGTGACCAAGTAGTAGCAGCAGTACTGCGGGGAGACCATGAAGTAAATGAAATTAAACTCGCCAGGGCAATTGGCTGCCTTGAGGTGGAGCTTGCCGACGATAGGACCATCGAAGAAGTCACTGGAGCTCCCCGGGGATTTGCCGGACCTATAGGCCTAAAGAACTGCAAGATCATCGCTGATCCGGCAGTGATGTCCATAGAAAGCGGTATCGCGGGCGGCAATGCAGTAGATGTTCACCTGCGGGGTGTTAAGCCGGGACGGGATTTTACACCAGATGAGATAATAGATATCCGCAAGGCTCAGCCCGGCGATCCATGCCCATGCGGCCAGGGTGTTCTGCAGGGAGCTAGGGGCATTGAAGTTGGACAGGTTTTCAAACTGGGAACCAAATATAGTGAGCCGCTGGGTGCCACATTTACCGACGAAGACGGTGTTGAGCGGCCGCTGATCATGGGCTGTTACGGCATAGGAGTCAGCCGGACAATGGCAGCCATCATCGAGCAGTGCCACGATGATGACGGTATATGCTGGCCCATCACTGTTGCACCTTACCATGTGGACATTGTTCCGGTTAGTTATCGGGATGAACAGCAGAGAGCCGCAGCGGAGAGAATTTACGACGAGCTCAATAAAGCGGGAGTAGAAGCGGTTATCGACGACCGGGATGAACGTCCAGGTGTAAAGTTCAAAGATGCCGACTTAATCGGATTTCCCATCAGGATTACCATCGGGCCCCGGGGCTTGGCCGATGGACAAGTTGAAGTCCGCTGGCGGGCCACCGGTGAAGAGTACTTGATCTCATTGAATGAAGTGGTGAGCCATGTTCAAGACCGAATCACAAGAGCCATCGCGCAGTCCAAGTGTGTGTGCACAGGATAGCGGTGACACAGCAGTGACTAAACCAAAGGTTGCTGCTGTGATCCCCGCTTATAACGAGGAAGATACCATTGGCAGCATACTTCAGGTACTGCAAAGGTGCGAGGCCATCGATGAAGTGATCGTAGTCAATGATGGGTCGTCGGATCGTACTGCTCAAGTTGCCGGCAGCCTCGGTGCTAGGGTAATCAGCCTCTATCCAAACCGGGGCAAGGGCGGCGCGATGAAGGCTGGAGCCAAGTCAACTGCAGCCGATATTTTGCTGTTTGTAGATGCAGACCTGGTCGGGCTGACTGAAGCCCATTGTTACGACCTGCTGGAGCCGGTGGTTTCCGGCAGGACAGATATGACCGTGGGAATATTTGCCGGCGGACGGGCGCCCACTACTATAGCCCAAAAGATTACGCCTTTTCTCTCAGGGCAGAGGGCGATCCGCCGTGAGATCCTGGAGAACATCCCCCAGTTGGAGGACAGCCGCTATGGCGTAGAAGTGGCTATCTCCAAGTATGTGGCCGCCAACGGTATCAGGGTGGAAAAGGTTCTGCTTAAGGATGTGTCCCACGTCATGAAAGAGGAAAAACAAGGACTTCTTCCAGGGGCGCGGAACCGTCTCAAGATGTATTGGGAGATTCTGAAAGTGTTGGGACCTAAATAAAAGAACTCTACTGCAACTGGAGAGGATCCTAAAAGTGGCTGGTAATGCAACTGTATATGTAGTAACACCCCAAGCGAAAGGGCAATCCCTATCAGATTTCCTGCGGGCGGCTCAACTTCCAGTAAGCTGTGAAGGAACAGCCGCCCGAGCTGTTGTAGAAAGAGTCCTGGTTCACTGTGAACGCCAGGAGTGGAAGATCTGTTTAGCAGCCGGAGAAGAACTGTGCAGCCGGGAATTGGCCACCTTAAGTCAAACCTTGGTGGAGCTTTTGCCGGGGGTGCGGTCAGTTTCCTTTGATGTAGCCCTAGGCAAGAATAACCATGCGCCAAGACCTCCCATCAATGATCTCCTTCTTGCCGATGAGGCTACCTATATGTCCTATGTAATGGAACGGGCTAACCGCCAAATCACGGAAGGTCCCCCGGCTAAGCAAACGGACGTTCCTGCCAAGAGCGGTCCAAACGGTGTCTTGAAGGGACGTTCTATCCGGGAGGAACCCCGGTCCATAGCTGAAATCACCGATGAAGAGCGTTCCTTTGTCACCGCCGGTGAGATCGTCAGGGTCGAGGAAAAGGAGCTCCGCAGCGGCCGGCGCCTCCTGATGATCGATATCACTGACTATCGGGATTCTATTACCCTCAAATTGTTCGAAGATGAAGATGCCCCCCGATTGGCCTCAGAACTCCGCTTAGGCATGTGGCTCAGGGTCCGCGGCCCTATTCAGTGGGACCGCTATACCCAGGAGCTCACCATGCTGCCCAATGACATGGAGGTTCAGGGTCCGCCTGTCGAGTTTATTCGCCGTGATGAGGCCCCTGAAAAGCGGGTTGAACTACACCTGCATACCAAAATGTCTGCCATGGACGGAACCGTAGATGTGGGTGAGATTATCCAGCTGGCCGCGAGCTGGGGCCACAAGGCTGTTGCCATTACAGATCACGGCATCGTCCAGGCTTTTCCTGAAGCCTATTACGCCGGCAAAAAGGCCGGCATCAAGATAATCTACGGGATGGAAGGGTATCTCATCGATGGGGATGACCCTAGGGCTGCCTCCTATCATATAACGCTCTTAGCCAAGAATCAGAAGGGACTCCACAATCTGTATAGACTGGTATCCCTATCCCATTTGAAGTTTTTCTACCGCCGGCCCCGTCTGCCCCGCCGATTAATCGAGAAACATCGGGAGGGTCTCATCATCGGCTCGGCATGTGAAGCTGGGGAAGTGTACCAGGCCCTTCTGCAAGGCGCCGACGATGAGCGGCTGATGGAAACAGCCAATTTCTATGATTATCTGGAAATCCAGCCTTTGGGTAATAATGCCTTCATGATCGGTAATAAAGTCCAGTCTGAGGAAGACCTGAAGGAGATTAACCGCCGCATTGTTAACCTAGGGAAGCGCCTTGGGAAACCGGTGGTGGCTACCTGCGATGTCCACTACCTGCACCCGTGGGATGAAGTCTACCGCCGCATACTTATGGCGGGTCAAGGGTATGAAGATGCAGAAAGGCAGGCACCTTTGTTTTTCCGGACAACTGAGGAAATGCTAACTGAGTTCGACTATCTCGATGAAGAGACCGCCAGAGAAGTGGTGATCCACGGGCCTAATAGAATCGCGGAAATGGTGGAAGAGCTGCGACCTATCCCCGACGGCTTGCATGCGCCCAAGATCGAGGGAGCTGAAGAGCAGATCACCGAGATGACCTATGCCAACGCCCGGAGACTGTATGGTGATCCCCTGCCTCAGCTGGTTAAAGAGCGGATTGAGAAGGAGCTAAGTGCCATTGTCGGCAACGGTTTCGCCGTTCTCTATCTGATTGCCCACAAGCTGGTAGATAAATCCCTCAGTGACGGTTATCTTGTAGGTTCCCGGGGTTCTGTGGGCTCATCACTGGTGGCTACTCTCTGCGGAGTGACAGAGGTCAATCCCCTGCCGCCCCATTACGTTTGTCCGAAATGCCACCATGCGGAGTTTATCACCGATGGTTCTGTACAAACTGGTATCGACCTGCCCGATAAGCAATGTAAGTGCGGGACGCAGTATCGAAAACTGGGCTTTGATATTCCCTTTGAGGTCTTCATGGGATTCCACGGAGAAAAGGTACCCGACATCGACCTCAACTTCTCTGGAGAATATCAGGCCTGTGTTCATAAGTACACAGAAGAGCTTTTCGGTAAAGAATACGTATTTCGAGCCGGCACCATCGGCACACTGGCGGAAAAGACCAGTTACGGCTTTGTATGCAAATACCTGGAGAGCAAAGGACAAACTGTCAGAACCGCTGAGATCAATCGGCTGGTTAAGGGCTGCACGGGAGTTAGGCGTACCACCGGCCAGCACCCCGGCGGCATGATAGTAGTCCCCGAAGGCCGGGACATTAACGAGTTTTCGCCGGTACAGTATCCGGCAAATGATGCTGCCAGCGGTACCATCACCACCCATTTCGATTACAACGCCATCAGCGACAACCTGGTGAAACTGGATATTCTCGGCCATGACGATCCCACAATGCTCCGGATGCTGGAGGATATGACTGGAGTGCCGGTCCTGGATATACCCCTGGATGATCCCGCTACCATGAGCATCTTCTCCAGTGTGGAGGCTCTGGGCATCAGCGCCGAGGATCTCGGAACCACCGTTGGAACTTTGGGAGTTCCCGAGTTTGGGACCCGGTTTGTCAGGCAGATGTTGGAGGAAACCAGGCCCACATCCTTCGGCGAGCTGGTGCGGATCAGCGGGTTCTCCCACGGCACCAATGTCTGGACCAATAATGCTCAGGACTTGATCAAGAATGGAATTGCTGACCTGAGCCAGGCCATTGCCACCCGTGATGACATCATGAATTACCTGATTCAACAGGGAATGGAACCGGAGACTGCCTTTTTAATCATGGAAAGGGTCCGGAAGGGAAGGGGACTAAGGCCTGAAGATATTGAGGCCATGGAGAAGTTAGGAGTACCCCAGTGGTACATCGACTCCTGCAAGAAGATCAGCTACCTCTTTCCCAAGGCCCATGCAGTGGCATATGTAACCATGGCCTTCCGGATAGCGTACTTTAAAGTACATTATCCCCTGGCGTATTACGCAGCCTATTTTTCCACCCGTGTTAACACCTTCGAGGTTCAGCTGATCAGCAAGGGCCTACCGGGTGTAAAGGAGATCATCGATCCCATCTCCGCTAAAGGCGGAGGTGCCACAGCCAAGGAGAAGACCCTACTGACGGTGGCAGAGGTTGTCTTGGAGGCAATGCTGCGGGGAATAGAGTTCCATTCTGTTGACCTATACAAGTCCCATCCTACCCGTTTTGCCATCGAAGGAGAAAAGCTCCGGCCGCCTTTGGCAATTGTAACGGGAGTGGGGGAGGGAGCAGCACTGACGTTGGCCCAGGGCAGGGAGGAGGGACCCTTTGCCTCATGGGAGGATATCAGGATGAGGTGTGGAGTCAGTCGAACAGTCATTGAAACCCTGGGTGCCCATGGAGCATTGGCGGGATTACCCAAGACCTCCCAGCTGTCGCTTTTCTAAACATGTCCGCTGTTTGCACTTTTTGGACTGTTTCCTACCTCCGAAGGCCTTGTCAATAATGCGGGAAAGTGGTATACTAACCGTGGTAAGTGCCGCGGAGCATCCTCATAGGTCGACTCAGATGGGGAGCAAAGCGCGGCTCTGAATTTTTCACAGTGCCGGTAGCTTTTTTTGGAAGAGTGGGTGATTCCCACTCTTTCGTAGTAAAAGGGGTAACGCGGCAGGATATACTTGATGGTCCTTACCGCCAGTTCGCCTTAACCCATGATGGGCGTGTTTTACATATATTGGGGTGCTAAGAAAGGAATGGAGGCTGAAAAATGGCTCGGCAAGAGATAGAGCAGATAACTACTCAGCTGACAGAGGAGATTTTAGCTGACTACCCTGAGCTGGAATTAGTAGATGTTGAATATACCAAGGAAGGCCCTGACTGGATCTTGAGGGTGTTCATTGACAAAGAAGGTGGAGTTGGCCTCGATGACTGCGAGAAGGTAAGCCGCCGGCTCAGTTCCCGGCTGGATGAGGTTGATCCCATTCCCGGCAGCTATTCCTTGGAGGTATCCTCACCCGGTCTAGAACGGCCCCTTACCCGTGACGAACACTTTACTAGATTTGCAGGGCGATTGGTACATATCAAGACCTATGCTCCCTATCAAGGTAAGAAGGAGTGGGAAGGAAAGCTTCTGGGATTGGAAGATGACGCAGTGGTGGTTGAATCGGGCGGCGAAATTACCAAGATTCCTCGAGACCAGGTAGCAAAGGCCAACCTGGCCATTGAGTTTTAGCTGGAAACAGGAGGGCACTTAAATGAACTTCGAAGTGATGAGCGCTCTTAATGAGTTGGAAAAAGAGCGGGGTATTACTAAAGAAATCATATTGGAAGCCATAGAGGCTGCCATTACTACGGCCTATAAGCGCAATTATGGGACAGCTCAAAATGTGAGGGTAGAAGTTGATGAAAACACGGGGGAAATCAATGTCTACGCCCGCAAGGTTGTAGTTGACGAAGTAACAGATGATTCCTTGGAGATCAGTCTCCAGGAAGCCCAGGCTATGGACCCCAACTACAAGCTGGATGATGTGGTCGATGTAGAGGTAACCCCCGAGGATTTCGGCCGAATAGCTGCCCAAACCGCCAAACAGGTGGTTATTCAGAGGATTCGGGAAGCCGAGAGGGCGCTCATCTATGATGAATTTAGGAACAGGGAAGGAGACGTCGTCACCGGCATTGTTCAGCGGAGAGAAAACCGCAATGTCATTATTGACCTCGGCAAGGTAGAGGCGGTTTTAGCACCATCTGATCAAATGCCAGGCGAACCGCTCACCCAAGGAAGTAGAATAAAGGTTTACATCAGCGAAGTTCGACAAACCGGCAAGGGACCCCAGATAGCGGTTTCCCGAACACATCCAGGCCTTGTGCTGCGTTTGTTTGAGATGGAGGTTCCGGAAATCTACGATGGGACGGTAGAGATCAAGGCAGTGGCCAGGGAAGCCGGTGCCCGTACCAAGGTAGCAGTCTATTCCCGGGATCCAAATGTGGATCCTGTGGGTGCATGCGTAGGTCCCAGGGGCATGCGGGTCCAGGCTGTGGTATCGGAGCTGCGGGGTGAAAAGATTGACATTATTCCCTGGGCACCGATAGAAGAAGAGTTTGTAGCCAACGCCCTGAGCCCAGCCAATGTAGTTAAGACCTACCTGGACGAATCGACCAAAACGGCTAGAGCCGTAGTGCCGGACAATCATCTGTCCCTTGCCATCGGCAAAGAAGGACAAAACGCCCGGCTGGCAGCACGGCTTACCGGATGGAGAATCGATATCAAGAGCCAGGAACAAATGGCCCAGCTCCTAGCCAAGGAAGCCTTTGAGCGGGCAACTCCTAAAGACGAGGAGCTGGAGGAGACCCTTGGTGAAGAGGATCTCACGGCTCAAGATCCAGAGCTTGCGGCAGTAACGGCTGTAGACGGTGAAGAGCTGGAAGAAGATGCATTCAACGAGGATGATGAGCTGACAGCAGCCGACATCGAGCAGGAGCTTGATGATGAGACTGCTCCAGAGGAAGCTGATGAATCTGACCAGCTTGAAGGGCTGCCGCAGGAGGAAGAGTTGGAAGATGACCTCTCGACTCATGTTGATGACGACTCGGACCCCTTGGAGCCGGAGGTTCTAGATGATGATATAGATGAGCTGGAGGAAGAACCTGAGGAAATTGAAACCGGGTTAGATGAAGACAGCTGGCGGAAGCGGACGGCGAAACCTGCTGCCGTGCTTGGCAAGGCCAAGAGCCGCAAGACCCGCAAACAGGACCTAGAATCACTGCTGGAGGAAGAACTAATTGAAGAAGAACCGCTGCCCACGTTGTTTTCCGGAGATGAGGCGCATGATGAAGTGGAGATTTCTGAGTATGTAGCAGGACCCGAAGATGACGAGAGCGGCTTTACCCTCGCGGGACGTCTAGACCTTAAGGAGGTTAAGCTCGAGGACGAGGCTGAAGAAGAGAAGAAACAGAAGAGTAAGGGTAAGAAGACACTCAAAGACTTGGCGGAGCTGCGCTGGGAGTTCGATGAATGACAGGTTTCAGGCAGCAGGGCTGTGAAGGAGTGATGGCAGGGTGGCGAAACAGCGGAAGATTCCACAAAGAACATGTATAGGCTGTCGTACTGTGCGCCCCAAGCGAGAGCTTATTCGTGTCGTGCGAACCCCCGAAGGGGAAATCTTGCTTGACCCTACCGGGAAGCAATCCGGCAGAGGTGCTTACATGTGCCCCGATGCGGCCTGCATGGAACGGGCGCTGAAAAAGAAGCAGCTGGAAAGAGCACTGGAGGCGGCCATCACCCCGGAGACTATCGAGAGACTCAAAGAGGAACTGGAGAGAGTCGTGTGAAGGCACTAAGTTTGCTGGGATTCGCCCAGGCAAGCGGGAACCTGGTTTCTGGTTACAACGGCTGTTTGGCAGCTTTGCGGCGAAGGCGTATCAAATTGGTCGTGCTGGCTTGCGATGCCAGTGTCGGGACTAAGGCTGCTTTTGAAAAGGCAGCTAAGGGAATTCCTGTCGTATACATGGGAACCAAGGAACAGTTGGGAGCGGCCATCGGCAAACCTGCCCGAGCGGTTCTCTGCGTCAAGGATGCCGAAATGGCCCAGGCGATTATGAAGGCTGTGAATACCAGGAAAACGGAGGCAGAGGGCAACGATGGAAGAGTAGAGTAATTAGCGGACCAAGGTAGGGGTGATGGTTAATGGGAAAGGTTCGAGTTTACGAACTAGCTAAAGAACTTGAGATGAAGAGTAAGAAGCTTGTTGAGGTTCTGCAGGAACTAGGAGCAGATGTTAAGAATCACATGAGCACTCTTGAGGAAGATGTGGCCGACCTGGTCAGAGAACACTTCGCCCAGGAAAAAGATAAGAAGCAAAAGAAGCCCAAGGCAGCAGATCCGAAGGAAAAGCCGGCACAGAAAAAGGTAAAGAACGAGGAGCCGGCGCAGGGCAAGACGATGCCGGCAGAAGTAGATGGGAAAAAGCCTAAGACCTCCTCTAAACGTCCTTCAAAGGTTGCGGCACAGGCTCAAATGGCGGCCGATGATGAAGATGCGTCAGCTGGCAGGCGGCGTCGGAGAAAGGGTCGGAGGGATTCAAGGCGCCAGCCATCTTCCCGCAGTCCAAAGCCTGCTCCGCAAAGGCCTAAAGAGATCGAGATCCCAGAAAGCATTACTGTTAAGGACCTGGCAGGTCGCATGAGTATCCCCGCTGCCACCATCATTAAAAAGCTGATGGGCATAGGTATAATGGCAACAGTACCCCAAAGCATCAGCTGGGAGGCTGCGGCTACAGTAGCGGAGGACCTCGGGTTCAAGGTAATACTTCCAGAGGTTGTGACAGTGGATCCTTTGGCCGACGTTGAGGACCCACCTGAGAAGCTTAAGCCTCGCCCGCCAATTGTCACCATTATGGGACATGTAGATCACGGCAAGACAACACTGTTGGATGCTATCAGAGAAAGCCATGTAACCCAGCAGGAAGCTGGTGGAATTACCCAGCATATCGGCGCATACCAGGTGGAGCTGGAGGGACGAAAGATCACCTTCCTAGATACTCCCGGGCATGAAGCCTTTACAGCCATGCGTTCCCGGGGTGCCCAGGTTACCGATATTGCTGTATTAGTTGTGGCTGCTGATGACGGGGTCATGCCCCAAACCCGGGAGGCTATCAGCCATGCCCAGGCAGCCAATGTGCCAATTATTGTTGCCATTAATAAAATGGATCGTCCCGAGGCAAATCCAGATCGGGTGAAGCAGAGCCTGGCTGAACTGGGTCTTGTTCCTGAGGAGTGGGGCGGCGATACAGTCTGCGTAAATATTTCGGCACTGCGAAAAGAAGGCATAGATGATCTCTTGGAAATGATCCTATTGGTAGCAGACCTGCAGGAGCTGAAGGCTAATCCCGACAGGATGGCAAGGGGTACCATTGTAGAAGCAAAGCTGGATAAAGGCCGAGGCCCTGTGGCTACCGTCTTGATCAGCAATGGAACTCTGCGGGTTGGGGATGCTGTAGTTGCCGGTTCTGTTTCCGGAAGGGTGCGGGCCATGAACGATGCTTCCGGCAGGCGCCTCGAAGAAGCCGGACCGTCTACTCCGGTGGAGGTAGTGGGCCTTTCCGATGTGCCGGAGGCCGGAGATGAACTGGTGGCTCTCGAGGATGAGAAACTGGCAAGACAGATTGCAGCCGAGAAGCAAGAGGAGAAACGGGCGGCAGAGCTAGTCAGAACTGCACCTATCACCCTCGATGGTCTGTTTGAGCGCATCAAACAAGGCGAAGTTAAGGATTTCAATTTGATAATTAAGGCTGATGTGCAGGGCTCAGTAGAAGCCGTTCGCCAAGCTTTGGAACGCCTGTCCACCGATGAAATACAGGTAAAGGTCATCCATGACGCTGTTGGCGGCATCACCGAAAGTGATGTCCTTTTGGCAGCCACCTCTGATGCTGTAATCATCGGCTTCAACGTACGCCCCGATGTTATCGCCACCCGGATGGCCGAGCGTGAGAAAGTCGATATTCGAACTTATCGGGTGATCTATGACGCGATTGATGATGTTAAGGCAGCAATGGAGGGCCTCCTCGAACCTGATTATGTGGAAGAGGTTCTGGGAAGAGCATCGGTGCGTGCAACATTCAAGGTTCCTAATGTGGGAGTTGTAGCAGGATGCTATGTTGATGACGGCAAGATCCTCCGCAATGCCCAAGTGCGGCTGCTGCGCAACAATGTAGTGATCCATGAAGGCAAGATTTCCTCCCTCAAGCGATTTAAGGATGACGTTAGGGAAGTTGCCCAGGGCTATGAGTGTGGAATCGGCATCGAACGCTTCAACGATATCAAGGAAGGCGATGAAATCGAAGTATTCATCCTCAAGGAGGTAAAGCGGACACTCTAGCCGTTAATTACCACTAAGGGCTGAAGAAGGGGATGAGGAATATGGCCACCCACCAGCGGGTACAAAGAGTCCGGGAAGCGATTAAGCAGGAGGCAAGTGATGTCATTAGGAAAATGAAGGATCCTCGGGTCGCCTTTGTTACGGTGACCGATGCGGAAGTCTCCCGGGATCTCCGGCATGTTAAGATATTCGTAAGTGTGTTAGGAGACGATGATAAGAAGAGGGCAGCCATGGAGGGGCTTGAAAGGGCTACCGGCTATATTCGGTCCGAGATCGGCCAGCGCATACGTTTACGGCACACTCCGGAGATCATCTTTCGGTGGGATGAATCTTTAGAGAGAGGCGCCCGGATTTCGCAGCTTCTCAGAGAGCTCAAGGAGGAGACTCCTGATTCCGAGGATCAGGACACTGCTTCAACTGTAGGAGAAGATATATAGTGGTGGGTTCCCTTGAACAAGTAGCCTATGCAATAAGAGCATATAACAAATTCTTGATCACTTGGCATGTCGACCCGGACCCTGACAGTGTTGGGTCTGGGTTGGCCCTCCAGGAGGCTTTGCAGGCCATGGGCAAGGAAGTCATCTGTGTGTCTCCTGATCCATTAGGAGATTGGTTTGACTTCCTGCCTGGAGTAGACTCATGTCGAGTAATCAGTCAAGACCTTATTTTCGCCGTGGATGCAGTAATAGTCGAAGACTGCGAACCAGATAGGTGCGGCGGACTGGTACCATACCTGCAGTCCGGGGTGCCGGTGATCAATATTGATCACCATGAGACTAATCCGGGAACTGGCCAGGCCTTTTACATAAATCCAAAGGCGGCAGCCACCGGAGAAATCATCTACCAACTGATTACTGAACATCTACACGTCCCCCTGACCGAGGCCATGGCTACCAACCTTTACGCCGCGTTATCCGGCGATACCGGGACCTTTCGCTACAGCAACACCAACAGCAGGGTGCTGTCCATCGCCAGTGAGCTGGTTAAGTACGGCGCAGACCCTGCCGAGGTAGCTGTGCACCTGTACGAAAACAGGGCTTATGAAGAAGTTGACATGGTTCGGGCAGCCCTGGACACCTTGGAGATCAGTCCCAGTGGTGAGATGAGCTGGATTACCGTAACCAGGACCATGCTGGGTGAACGGCAGTGGAGCGGACAGCAATCCGAAGATCTGATCAAGTATCCCCGAATGATCAGAACGGTGAAGCTGGCAATTATGTTTAGGGAACTGAAACCAGCAAGGACCAAGGTTAGCTTTCGCTCCCGGGACAATATAGACGCGAGCAAGCTAGCAGGTCTGTTTGGGGGCGGCGGCCACATGTACGCAGCAGGCTGTACGATTGACAAACCGTTACAGGAGGCCAAAGCCCTTGTGCTAGAGACAGCCGCCAAAGTGCTGGCGTCTGCTTACTCCAACCAGTCGGAAGGAAAGGGGGGCGAAGGCCAGGATGGACGGCATTTTGGTGCTTCTCAAACCCCCGGGGATGACCTCCCATGACGTGGTAAATGTGGTTAGACGGCAGCTCGGCGAAAGACGAGTGGGACACACAGGCACCCTTGACCCTGGTGCAGCCGGCATCCTGGTTGTGTGTATAGGGAATGCAACTAGGCTGATACCATACATGGAGGATCATATCAAGGTCTATCGGGCAGAGCTTTGGTTTGGAAAATCAACAGACACCCAAGATGCCGGTGGCGAAGTGGTAGAGGAGAAGCGGGAATTCTCCTTTACCGATGAAGAGCTGCTTAGAGCCCTTGATGCTTTTCGAGGAGAAATAGAGCAGATTCCGCCCATGGTTTCCGCGCTGAAGCATCAAGGACAGCGGCTTTATCAATTGGCTCGACAGGGAAAAACCGTTGAAAGGAAACCGCGACGGGTAAAGATTCTTAGGCTTACTCCCGTTGGCCACTGGCGCCGGGGAGAGTGGCGATATGGGGACTCATTCATCTTTGATGTTACATGCTCAAAAGGCACGTATATCCGCACACTCTGTCAGGACCTGGGCCACTATCTTCAGATACCGAGCCACATGTCATTCTTGATTAGAACAGGAGTTGGCCCCTGGTCGCTGCAAGATTCCCTCACCTTGGAGGAACTGATCGACGCGACCTGGGATAAATCCGATGTAAAAACAGAAGCAAGTACACTTCCGAATCTCCCGGGCCTGCTACCTATGGATCGGGGGCTGGGTCATCTTCCTGGAGCTGTACTGAGCGGCAAAGCATCCACCCGTCTTTGCCACGGCGGCTCGGTACCAGTGCAGGAAGTTGAGACGTGGCTTGAGCCAGTTGACGTTGACGTGACGGCAAGTATCGAGAAAGATCCGACGAAAAAAAGCCTGCTTCGGGTGTACGACGGCCAAGGCAGGTTTCTAGGGATCAGCCGTACTTCCCGGGACAAAGCAGGTGAAGTGCTGCAGCCGGTGAGGCTGCTTCCTTCAGCCTCGAAATAACATCAGATGGAACCTGAACCAGGGGTGAGTGTAGTTTGCAGATCTATTGGCAGGATGGCAGGATCGCCAGCAGTGGGTTAAATAAAGGAATGGTCGCCGGATTAGGTTTTTTCGATGGAATGCACTTGGGGCATCAGGCCATTGCAGCCCAAGTGGTAGAGTGTGCAGCCTCCCTGAGGCTGATACCGGCCCTGGTTACCTTTGACCGCCATCCTCTTGCTATTGTCAAGCCTGATGCAGTACCGCCGCTGTTGACAGCAGCAGATGAGCGGAGACAATATATGTGGAAACTTGGCATCGAGGCTGTGGTAGAGCTGGTTTTTGATGAGGGACTGGCCGGGTTGGAGCCGGAAGAGTTCGTAAAGAAGGTTTTAGTGGACAAGTTGGGAGTCAGGGCAGTGGCAGCTGGAGAGGATTTTACCTTTGGATACGAAGGCCGAGGCACCACCGAGTTCCTGCAGAAAGAAGGCTCCCGATGGGGGATAGAAACGGTAGTCACAGTCCCTCCTGTGATTATCGGTGGTGAAAAGGTCTCCAGTACCCGGATCAGAGGGCTGCTTCAAGAAGGAGATGTGGAGGCTGCTGCAGGGCTTTTGGGCCGTCCTTACCGTCTAGCCGGACCTGTTATCCAGGGTGAAGGTCGGGGTAGAAAACTGGGGTTTCCCACCGCCAACCTGGCAGTAGACAAAGAGCGGCTCATTCCTAAAGATGGAGTCTACGCAGTTACAGTGTGGGAGCCCGCGGCCGGGGATAGAGGGAAGCTCGGCCACCGCCAGGAGCTGATGGGTGTTCTGAGCATCAGCACGAAACCAACCTTTGACGGAAAGGCCCGGGCAGTAGAAGTCCATGTACTGGACCATGAGGAAGCCTATTACGGCAAAAAGCTGGAGGTTTCATTCCACCGGCATCTTCGCCCCATCCAAAAATTCGCCGGCAGTAAGGAGCTGCAAGACCAAGTTGCCCGGGATATCCAGACCACCCGCAGACTCTTCCAGACCGGAGCAGCAAGCAGCAGTTCTTCCTCGGCAGAAAAGATTTACAGCCTCTAAGCTTTATGATATAGTGGATACGGTGTTTAGAACCCTTGACTCGGTTCGGCGAACTCCTCCAACGTCGTTCTGGGCTAGGGGGATTTTGAGTATAGGAGGTGAAGTTAGTGGCTTTGGACAAAGATATCAAGCGTCAGATCATCGAGGAGTATAAGCTCCACGATTCCGACACTGGATCACCTGAGGTGCAAATAGCGATTCTCACCAAGAGAATCAGCGACCTCACTGAGCACCTTAAGGTACACAAGAAGGACTACCATTCCCGACGGGGCATGCTGAAAATGATCGGTCAGAGGAAAGGGCTGCTCGACTATCTTCGGGAACGAGACATCGAACGGTATCGAACCCTTATCGCCAAACTCGGCATACGAGGGTAATCGTAATTGAAGGAGCGGTAACCCCGCTCCTTCTTCACATGACCACTCAAACTTTCCCAGGCTGGAATGCCTGTAGGAAAACAAGAAGATACTATCATAACGGCCGGTATACTAGGTCAGGAGGAACTAGTCAATGCCGGGCGAGAGTGGCCATTGAACCCTAAGGAGGTACGGAAAATGAAACAGGAATTTCAGCTGGAACTGGGAGGGAGAACACTAACCGTCGAGACCGGCGCCTTGGCTAAACAGGCCAACGGCAGCGTACTTATGCGCTATGGGGATACCGTAGTACTAGTGACAGCCACCATGTCCAAAGAACCTCGAGAGGGTATAGATTTTTTCCCTTTGTTGGTTGACTACGAAGAGCGAATGTATGCAGTCGGAAAGGTGCCGGGTGGCTGGGGACGTCGGGAAGGTCGTCCTGGAGAAGCCGCTGTTCTGGCAGCAAGGATGATCGATCGCCCCTTAAGACCACTGTTTCCTGAGGGTATGCGCAACGATGTCCAGATCGTGGCCACAATTCTCTCAGTCGACCAAGATAATGCTCCTGACATTACCGCTCTCATAGGAGCGTCCACTGCCTTGTCCATCTCTGACATCCCCTTCAACGGACCTGTAGGCGGCGTCATCGTCGGCAGAATTGATGGCGAGTTTGTCGTCAATCCTACCTTTGAACAGCAGCTGAAGAGCGACCTTCACCTAGTTGTCGCCGGCACCAAAGAGGCAGTGACCATGGTGGAAGCAGGGGCCAATGAAGTCCCTGAAGAGGTTGTTCTGGAGGCAATCAAGTTTGGACATCAATATATAATTGCCCTTGCGGAGTTTCAAGAGGAAATAGTTAAGCGAGTTGGACAGCCCAAAAAGGAGTTTGAGCTGCCGGCAGTCGATGCTGAAGTGGAACAGTGGGTACGGAAAAGGGGAACAGATCGGCTTCAAGAAGCTCTGCGCAATGCTGACAAGTTGAGTCGGGAAGAGGATGTGGATAATGTCCGTCTAACCCTGCATGCAGAGTATATGGAGGAATTCGGCGAAGAGATCTTCGCGGAAAAGCAGCAGTCCCTTGATCGGGTGATCGCCGCCTTGATTAAGGAAATTGTGCGGGACATGATTATCCACGAAAAGCGGAGACCCGACGGCCGCGGATTAGATGAAATTCGCCCGATAACCTGCGAAGTAGGCATTTTGCCCAGGGCCCATGGCGCGGCTGTCTTTACCCGGGGGCAAACCCAAGTTCTCACAACTTGTACGCTGGGCGTCAAATCTGATGAACAGCTCCTGGATGATCTCGGTTACGAAGAGAGCAAGCGCTACATCCACCACTACAACTTCCCGTCATTTAGCGTCGGTGAAGTCCGTCCCATACGGGGTCCCGGACGTCGGGAGATCGGTCACGGCGCTTTGGCAGAACGGGCACTCTTGCCGATGATTCCGGAAGAAGATGAATTCCCGTATACCATCCGCTTGGTGTCTGAGGTTCTAGAATCCAACGGCTCTTCCTCCATGGCTAGTGTCTGCGGCAGCACCTTGGCCCTCATGGATGCCGGTGTTCCCATTACTAGACCGGTAGCGGGCATTGCCATGGGCTTAGTTGTGGAAAACGACAACTTCTCTATCCTCTCCGACATCCAAGGTATGGAGGATGCCTTGGGAGATATGGATTTCAAAGTCGCAGGAACAGAACGGGGTATCACTGCTTTACAGATGGATATCAAAATCCAAGGCGTTATCTGGGATGTCCTAAAGCAGGCCCTAGCTCAAGCCAGGGAAGGGCGGCTGTACATTCTCGGGAAAATGCTGGAGGTCATCGAGCGTCCCAGGGAAGAGCTGTCACCCTACGCTCCCCGGATATTCACAATGGAAATTCCAGTGGACAAGATCCGGGATGTCATCGGCCCAGGCGGCAAGACCATCAGGAAGATCATCGACGAGACCGGTGTCACCATTGATATAGAAGATGACGGCAGAGTCTATGTAGCTTCCACCGATCAGGAGGCAGGCAACCGGGCTCAGAAGATGATTGAGCTATTGGTGAAGGATGTGGAAGTAGGCGAGACTTACCTGGGAACAGTAAAGCGAATCGTGGACTTTGGTGCTTTTGTGGAACTGCTTCCCGGCAAGGAAGGTCTGCTCCATATCTCGAAGCTGGCCAAGGGCCGGGTCGACAAAGTGGAAGATGTGGTCCAGGTTGGAGAGACCGTCACGGTAAAGGTAATCGAGATTGACCGTATGGGTAGAATCAATCTGGCCCGTCCCGAAGCATTGGAGGCAAGCGAGGATAAGAGAGGCCGCAACGGACGGGGAAAACGCTCAAAATCCTAAGCGGCTGAGCTCCGGCCAAACCGGTGGAAAGGTCTGCATATCCGGTTATCTGGATATGCAGAACCTACACGGGTATGCAACCGGCAAGCTGAGGTTTTCGAACAATAGTTCTGCAAGTTTCCGCGGGGATTCCCCACCCGGCGGAATTTTATTTTACGGAGGCTCTTGTAGACCCAGAGGGTAAGTCATCCCCTTCTGGTGCAGGCTGACTAACTGTACGCAGGGTGACAGGCTTTATGCATCTTAGCCGCAGTTCACGGTAATTCTAATGGGGTAGTGTTCTTCACCGTCGCCGGCGGCTCGGGGGGATAACCATGCTCAACCGCACCTGGGGTACAGTGCATAGAATCTGCAAGACCACTCTACATATTCAAGAACTAGAAGTAGAAATTGACGGTAAGCTAGCCTCCGCCGTCAATTATCGTGAGCTAGGCCGGGATGTTTCTCCTGGTGATCTGGTTGAACTTAACACCACCGCAGTGGATTTAGATCTGGGAACAGGTGGGATGCACTTTGTTATCGGCTCTATCCCCCAAGGACACAGCAAGAAGGGAGGGAAGGCAAAGGAACATCATAAATCTCGCGGCCATATCATGAAACTTCGCTACACACCGCTGCAGCTGGCAACCCTATCAGTTGAGGAAGAAGAAAGCCCTTACCACTCATCCCTCCAAGCAGCCGAATCTCTTGCCGGTATGCCGGTCATAGTGGCCAGCCTCCACAGTCTCATTGCACCCATAGCAGCAGTATTTAGCCATTTTGCCCCAGGGGCCGCCCGCTTAGCATATTTGATGACCGATGGTGCTGCCCTGCCGCTGGCCTTCAGTAAACTGGCGGCATCCCTGAAGGAAAAAGGTCTCATTGATTCTACCATCACAATCGGGCACGCCTTTGGCGGTGATTTCGAGGCAGTTAACATCTATTCAGGGCTCCTGGCGGCAAAGCATATAGTTAAGGCCAACGCTTGCATCGTTGCCATGGGGCCTGGGGTTGTGGGTACAGGGACTTCCTTTGGTACAACAGCCCTAGAGACAGCCCCAATCCTGGATGCCGTGGATTCCCTGGGGGGAAGGGGGATAGCTGTGCCTCGGATTAGTTTTGCAGACAAACGGCCCCGTCATTACGGTCTCAGTCATCACACCATTACTGCCTTAATGCGGCTTTGCCATACTACTTGTCATGTTCCATTTCCCAAGCTAAAGGGCGATCAAGGCCAGAAGCTGCAGCAGCAGGTTGAGGAGCTGGGCTTTGCCCGCCGCCACCACATCTACTGGGTCGATGAAGACCGAACTCTAGAACTCTTGGAAGAATACCAGGTGGCAGTCACCTCCATGGGTAGAAGGCCGGCAGATGATCCGGCCTGTTTCCGGGCCGGCGGAGCCGCAGGCTGGTTGGCAGCCCAGTGGTTAATAGACAAACATAGATAAGGATGGAAAGCACTGCCGGAAAATCAGCGCCATCCTGTTGCGGTAGGTTTCTGTTAACTCTGCCTTGACAGGTATGGCGCCTTTTGATATTTTGCAGTGGATGCGACAATCCAAGGAGCAGAAAGGCTTCGGCCAATCGCAGCCTTGTTTTGGGACCAGTCTTGGAACCAGGAGGTATTATTCTTGATCTTTTTCGCTGACTTACACATCCATATTGGCCGGGCCGGGTGCGGAGCCCCAGTGAAGATTACAGCCTCACCGGCCTTAACTGTAGAAGGAATTCTAGAGGAATGCTCAGAGCGCAAAGGAATTCAAGTTGCCGGCATCGTCGACTGCGCTTCTCCACCTGTGTTGAAGGACCTTCG
>JAAYGR010000158.1 GCA_012727675.1 Bacillota bacterium | reverse complement strand
CTGCCGAGTCCATGGATTACAAGCCAAACACCCGCTGGACACCGTCAGGGCATTCACGTTTTTCATCCCATATGCCGATGGTCGATCGGTTCCACCGGCCCGCGTTGGCTAAGACACCGCTATCGTCAAATATGGTCACCTGCTGCAATACCAGCTGTCGATTGGGATAAGCGTAGAGAGTACCATCGGCACCGATTATGTAGGCGTAACCCCTTCACCAAATCTCAGCTCATCGGTCATGTCGCTCAAGGCGGTGGCATCTCTCTGGCCGATCAGCGCTCCTACAACCCTACCACTATCTCTGATGGGAACGGCATACATGAGAACCAGTTAATTGCCAGTAAGCCTATCCCCACACTCCCCAGAAAAATGGAACACCTGTGTACACTGCTATCTTCGCTTCTAGACTCCTCTGATAGAACATCGCACAAAGCCTCCTACATCACGTAATTCTGGTCTTTCTTGATGCAAAGCACAGCTCCTCTGTTCTTACAGCCGAACTAGACCATAGTGCTCCTATCTATCAGCTCGTATATGGGACGGGACTCACCAAAGTAGAAACCCTGGGCCAAGTCGCATCCCCGCCGGGTAAAAAACTCCATGTGGCTCGAACCCGCTATTTTGGAGTTCTTCGAGACATTGCACTGCCTAACGAAACAATCACAGGGTTCGAAATGAGAGACATTGAGTGGGTGGAAGCAGTCTGGCATGTATCGCCGGAGGACAAGAATACTTGGAACAGCACTAGATGTACTTATTACTTGGTATACACCCATGTAGGTCTTCATCTCTCTGTACTGCTTTTTCAGTTCCTTCCTTCTCTGCTTGTCCATGCTCTGCATCCTTTCATGGTGAGCACGAGTCGTTATGGCAGCACTGCACTACCCTATCATTGCTTGACTGCTGGATCATACCTGGCGAATTCGCTCGCTGAAATAAGCGCTGGTGTTGGTCAGGCCCATCTTACTGAAGATCTCCTGCTCGAGGAAATCGGCGAAACTCATACCAGAAACCCGCTCGATCACCGCCTCAGCTACTGTAAAGCCGTCGTTGCAGTAAATGCTGATTGTGCCCGGGTCATTGACCATGTTGGCAGTCACTAGAGCTTCCAGCATCTGTTGCTCCGTTGTCTTAGAGCATCATTGATAGTGCAGAGTGAACACATCACCGGCTCCGCCGATCAGGACCGATCATGCCCCCGGCAGGAAGGACGGCAGTGCTGTTCCCTGTCACCGTGGATAACTCGACACAGCTGCCCTCTGTATCATACACGGCGAGAGCAGCGCCCGGAGGCAATTCAACGGTCAGAGTCCTGCCTTCACTTCAGCTCCGATGCTGAAGTACAGGGAATAGCCCTCAGGCCCGATCACAACCGCATTTGTCTCCAGGGTGAGTTCTGGGATGAAGTCCTCTCGGATGAAGATGGAGCCTTCGGTGGTGCGGGAGTACTCAACACCCCAGAGCGACCGCTACTCTACTGTTGGTATCCCAACTCATTCATCCCACACCAGATAGAATCCACACGTGATAAGGTGACATTTTCAAAGACCATTGACAGCCCAATCAGAGGGCGGGATCGCGTCAACATACTGCACATTTGGAAAACTTAAGTCACAATTGGCAGTCAAAATGCCGAAATACATGCAAAAACATGCAGCAATGCCGCGTTTTGTCTAGATAATGGCTCCTTATGAAGATAAGCCTACTTTGACAGAATTTGGTGCATTCTCTAAACTATACGCAAAGGTTAACGGTAAGCTTGCCGGTAAGGTTAACGCAAATAGCAAGGTGAGGATGCCGTTGGCAATTACTATCAGAGACATCGCCAAAAAAGCAGGAGTGTCGGTCACAACCGTCTCTCGGGTTCTTAACAATAAACCTGATGTAAGTAAGAAAACCCGAGAAAAAGTCTTGCAAGTGATCGCTGATATGGGTTATAGCCCAAACGCGATGGCAAGAGGCCTTATCTGGCGGAAGACATTGACAATCGGGCTGGTAATCCCTGATATCGGTAACCCTTTTTTTGCTGAAGTTGCTAAAGGCGTCGAGCACAGAGCTCGTGAACGGGGATACTCGGTTATCTTCTGCACTACTGACAGTGAACCGCAGCGGGAGCAAGAAGCCATTGAACTCCTATGCTCAAAGCAGGTTGACGGCATAATCGTCTCGCTCTCGGTAGAAAGCAGATCTGTACTGGAACGCCTTGAAAAGCAGCGCTTTCCAGTTGTCCAGATTGACCGAAAGGTTCCAGGTTCCAATTATTCGGCGATTGCTGTAGATAACGTTGCGTCAGCCTACACAGCCACCAAATACCTTATACGCCAAGGACACTCCCGCATAGCCCATATTACTGGTGATATGAACACAAAGACGGCTCAAGATAGATTATTGGGCTACAAGGAAGCCCTCAGTGACTGGGGTTTAAGACTAGAACACCAATTGATAGTTCACGGCGATTTCAGCAAGGGATCCGGAATTTTATGCATGGAAGAGCTGCTATCCAGGACTCCCCTACCATCAGCAGTATTCGTGGGTAACGATCTTATGGCTCTGGGTGCCATGGAAGCGATAGGGAAACACGGCCTGAGAGTCCCAGATGACGTTGCACTGGTCGGATATGACAACATCGATCTGGCCGCGTCATTACAGCTAACGACCATAATGCAGCCCAAGTTTGAGATGGGACAGCTAGCTGCCACAACCCTTATTACCAGTATCGAGAAAGGTGAACCAGCGGTCGGTGATATTATCCTCGACACAATGCTCATTGAGCGAAAATCATCTGCTGCGACTGTGTTGTAGCCAGCCCAGTTAACGCAAGTTGCATCCCTGAAAGGTAGTCACTTGTCTGATGCCGCAACTGCAGCACGTGATCACAGAGATAGCAGCTTAGAAAGGGGGGAAGCGGAGGACTTGCCAGACATACCCATTGAGGACTGCGACCAATAGATTAGATAGGAGGGATGAACGGCGTGTTGCCAAAAAGACTGCTAATGTTGATGAGCGTTGCAGTAGTGTTAGCTTGCTGCGGGCAAATAGCAAGTGCCCAGGTAACACTTACCCTGTGGAGCGAGCTAACGATGGACGTTCATCGAGACTATTACGTGAATGAGGTTGTTGCCGGATTCGAAAGGGAGAATCCCGACATTAAGATTGAGGTGTCCTTCAAGGAAGACCTCAACCAGGCCCTACGTACGGCAATGCAGGCGGGAGCAGGCCCCGACATCGTCTACACACCCGGTCCATCATTTGCCCTTGAGTACGTTCTAGCCGACATGCTTTTGCCTTTGGATCATTATGCGGAATTGATGAACTGGAGCGAGAAGATCTCAGGCTGGGCCCTGGATCTAGGAAGAGTAGACGGCAAGCTGTACAGTCTGCCCCTGGAGCTAGAGGCCATGGTGTTGTTCTACAACAAGACCTTGTTTGAGGAAATGGGATGGGCTCCACCGCAAACCTTAGAAGAGATGGAAGCGATAGCTGAGGCAGCCTTTGAGATGGGTATCATACCATTTGCCCACGGCAACAATGACTGGCGACCCGCCAATGAATGGCATGTAGGGGTATTTCTCAACCACTATGCTGGGCCGAAGGCAGTAAAAGCAGCGCTTAAGGGAGAGAAGCCATGGACGGATGAGGAGTTTGTTGAAGCCATAGCAATGCTCAATGAGTACATGCAGCGGGGTTGGTTTAGCCAAGGTGTAGGCAATTACTATTCGCTGCGAGGAGAAGACCGCTGGAGCATGTTGGCCTCGGGTGAAGCTGCCATGATTATCGAAGGGTCGTGGGCCATGTCCAGTGCTGGCGAGTACTTTGGCCCCAAGGCAGGCACAGATACAGAATGGGACTGGGTCCCGGTACCTGTATTCAGAGAAGGTGTCGAAGCACCGCTGTACACCATCGGTATGGGCTCCACCATATCGATCAACGCTCGCTCGCCATATCCTGATGAAGCTGCGAAGTTTATCGATTATCTCTTCGCAGACAGACAGCGAGCAGCGCGGTGGATCTATGATCAAGGCGCTATCTTCAACAATCCGCTTCCCTTCGAACCTACCGATTTCCCGGCAGACATGGAAGAACGTTGGGCTAGGTTTGTGTCTGACTTGGCGGCCGCGGTAAGTGGAGGAAACTACGGGTACACTACCTGGACTTTCTGGCCACCGCGGAGCGATGTGTATATCTATGAAGGGATTGAAAGCGTCTGGTCTGGCGAACTAAGCCCAAATGACTACCTCGCCAACTTAGACGCCATCTTCCGCGAGGAGATTGCTGACGGCAAGATCCCTCCCATTCCTGATTAAACTCTGGGATATAGTTGGGGTCCTCATTGTGGGGACCCCCATCGTCCTGCGAGAGGGTTGATTTGCATGAAGAACTGCAGATTCAAACTAGGAGTGAGTCGAAGCAATCCGCTCATTCCATGGCTGTTCCTATCGCCCCTGCTCATCGTGAATATCCTTGTAATTCTAGGACCTGGTGTAGGATCTGTATACTTTGCATTGACCAAATGGAGTGGTCTTGGTGCAGCGGAGTTCATCGGACTAGCTAATTTCGCACGTATGCTAGAGGATCCAGTTTACCACAAAGCTCTGACCAATAATGTTAAGTGGACAATCATTTTTCTAACCGTACCAATAGCTATGTCTCTCGTCGCTGCCTATCTGCTTTCCGCAGTTAAGAAAGGACAACTGGTATTTCGACTGGCGTTCTTCTTGCCATACGTGCTGCCAAGTGTTGTCAATGCCCACATCTGGCAGACCCTGTTCCACCCCTTCAGGGGTATAGGAGCACAGCTTCGTAAAGCGGGGTACCCCTTTCTTGACCTTAAATTCTTTGGTGATACCAATATTGTTCTCTACTCCATTGCGTTCGTTGACAACTGGCACTGGTGGGGCTTCCTAGTAGTTGTCTTCTTAGCCGCAATGCAAGGCATCGACCCTTCGCTATATGAAGCGGCCCGTATCGACGGAGCCAACCGCTTTGCCCAGTTCAGGTATATCACCATTCCTGGTATCCGCCCTACGTTAGTCTTCATGATGCTGATGACGACCATCTGGTCTTTTCTAGTATTCGACTACATCTATATACTCACTCAAGGAGGACCGGCAAATGCCTCAGAGGTGCTTGGTACCTATGCTTACAAACTAGCGTTCACTCGTTTTGAAGCCGGCTATGCTGCTGCAGTGGGTGTGACGATGAGTATAATTACCGGCATGATCGTCTCGCTCTTTCTGTATTTGCGACGCAGGGGGTGGGAGATTTGAGGCGGCCAAGACTTCCTTTGCTGCTGAACTACGTTGTCTTGACACTACTGTTGTGCTTTAGTCTGGGACCATTGCTGATACTCGGCTTCAACTCACTCAAGGGAAACTTGGAGATAGGGCGCAACCCCCTGGGACCCCCTCGACAGGTGAGGTGGTCCAACTACCCGGAAGCCTGGATAAGAGGATCCTTTGCCACAACCCTGTCCAACAGCCTGATCATCACTAGCGGGACTATAGTCGGTGTATTGCTTATTGCTGGTTTGGCTGCATATGCCTTATCGAGGCTGGAGTTTCGAGGCACCCCAGTGATCATGTTTTATCTGCTAGTGGCGGGCAGTCTGCCATTTCAGCTGTTTTTGGTGCCGCTGTTTTTCCTCTGGCACAGACTGGGATTGGTCAATACCCGCATAGGTTTGATCATCATCTATTGGGCCATATTCTCACCCTTTGCGACTCTATTGCTGCGATCGTATATGATGGCTCTGCCTCGGGAACTAGATGATGCGGCGCGAGTAGATGGGGCTAACGAATGGCAGGTATTCTCTCGAGTAGTCTTGCCTGCCTCGACACCTGGTTTTCTTACGGTAGGCTTGGTTAGCGGCCTTTCCAGTTGGAACGAGTTCCTTTTTTCCTTGACTTTCCTGCATGACTCTTCTCTAAAGACTGTCATAACAAGCTACTACGCGTTCGTGGACCGGTTCAGCGTGAATTGGGGACTAACCGCTGCGGGAGGAGTAATGATGATCTTGCCCATTATCGTTATATTCCTGTTGCTGCAGCGGAAGTTCATAGAAGGTTTTGCTTCCGGAGGCCTCAAGGCGTAGTAACAACAAAGTTGAATTACAGGGAGGTGGATTAATTGACGACTGAAGAGCGACTGATGCATCTCATTAAGGATGAATTCATCCAGCGAGAGCAAGAGGGTTGTGATGTAACCGCTCTCCGGCAAGAGTTCGAGGAGAGGACGGCTGGTGGGGAATATACGGCTACAGAGCTAAATGAACTATATGACCGGCTTATGGCTCTGCCCATTGCTGCGGACTTCCCCTATGATGAACCGTCGGACTTATCGGGTATTCGGCGGCTCCGAGAGGACGGTCCCCGCTCACTGGCTGTTGTTCTCAATGAGGAACAGCTATTTGATCGCATCTACGGTGCTTGGTTAGGCCGATCGGCCGGTTGTGCTCTGGGCAAACCCGTCGAGGTATTGGATTTCATGAGCGGCAAAGACGGGCGAACCGGGTATGAGTTAATTAAGGAGTACTTGATTGGCGCTGATGCATGGCCACTTGATTATTACATTCCAGGCCAGTCCCGGGTAGAGGGGTTGGCAGTACGCTCCCCCATGAGTCAACGGGAGAATATCAAGTACATGGAAACAGATGATGACATTCGCTATACAGTCCTGGCCCTTAAGCTGTTGGAGGAGAAGGGGCTCAACTTCACCAGCTCTGATGTCGCCATGGGTTGGTTGAATGCACTACCTATCGCCCTCACCTTTACTGCTGAACGGCTGACCTATACCAATTTAGCCAATCGCATGCCTGCTTGGGGTGAAGGATTTACTGATGAAGACTTGGAATACGCGCGGCTTTATCGCAACCCTTACCGTGAGTGGATTGGTGCTCAGATCCGGGTTGATGGCTATGCCTACGCAGTTCCAGGAAAGATTGAGCTGGCAGCTGAATTAGCCCACCGGGATGCCAGTATCTCACACGTAAAGAACGGTATCTATGGAGCAATGTTTGTGGCGGCCATGATCGCCGCCGCCTTCGCGGTTCAAGACCCGGAGGAAGTGGTGCGTCTGGGGCTTAGCGAGATACCCCGCACCAGCCGCTTGTACCAGGATGTCACCGGTGCAGTTGCCCTGGCCAAGCAGACTGACAACTGGGACGATCTAATGAGCGAACTCTGGCGGAAGTACGGCCACTACCACCCGGTGCATACTAATAATAACGCTGCTCTGGTAGCCGCGGCACTGGTTTACGGCGGCGACGATTTTGAGAAATGCATCACTACTGCAGTGGTCGCTGGGTGGGATACCGACTGCAATGGCGCTACCGTCGGTTCCATTTGGGGAGCAATGTACGGTGCCAAGGCACTTCCCCAGAAATGGATTGAGCCACTGAACGATACGCTGTATTCCGCCATACCTGATTTCCATCCCATCGCTATTTCCGAATGCGCCAAGCGCAGCACCAAACTGGCCCTGGACTTTGCCCGTTAGGTGATTGCAGAACACTAAAAGGGGATGGAGTCCATATCTTTGAGCTAACCTAAGGACCCATCCCCATCAATGAGTTTGTATCTTACCATGTACCAGAAACTCACCTCAGTGGCAGTTCATGCACCTCAATAAACCGATCCAGTAGCCGTTTCGCCTTGTTTACTGAGTTGACTAGAGGGTTGTTGGCTAAGGCCAAGAGGGCTTTTCGGTAGTCTCCGTGCACCGCCGCCTCAACAGTCAGCTCTTCATAGGCTTTAACATGCTGAACTAGACCCCGGATCTCGGGTTCCAGCCGCCCTACCGCCAAGGGGTGTGCACCGCGGCTATCCACCACTGCATTCACCTCAATGACAGCGTCCTCCGGAAGATCAGATATGGCCCCGTTATTTTGGACATTTACAATGTGGCGTTTTTTGAGATTGCCGGCGATAGATCTAACCAGTGAGACAGCGGCTGTAGAGTAGTGGGCTCCTCCCCTCTTGTTAAGCTCCTCGGGCTTTTCCGCTAGGCTGGTATCCTTGTATTTCTCCAGCAGTGCCGCTTCAATTTCCATCACTTGCTGGGCTCTAGTCTTTTCCCGGGATCGCAGGTCCCTTAGCATCTCGGCCTGCAGGTAAAAGTACTTGAGATAGCTGCTGGGGAGCATATTCAGCGCATCCAGAAACTCCTTGGGAAAGGATAAATCCGGTATGTTGGCAGCATTCTGAGACCATTGACTGAGAACCCTATTGCTCACATCCTCACCATTCACCCAGACCTTGCGCACCCATGCCAGGTGATTAAGCCCCACGTAGTCTAGGTCGACGGCCTCGTAGGCTACGTTGAATTCTTGTGCGACCCGCATTTGGATGCCGATGGGAAGATTGCAGAGTCCAATGCCCCGCACGCCGCCGTATTTCAAAACCGCTTCCGTGACAATTCCAGAGGGATTGGTAAAGTTGATTAACCAGGCATTGGGTGCTAGTTCCTGCATATCTCTGCAGATCTCCAGTACTACCGGAATTGTGCGAAGGGCTTTGGCAAAGCCGGCCGGTCCCGTAGTCTCCTGTCCGATGATACCCTCCTCCAGACACAACACCGTATCCACATGCCGGGCCTTCTGGCCGCCAACCCTGAGCTGAACCAGCACAAAGTCTGCACCGTCTACCGCCTCTTTTCTGGATTCGGTGAGCTCTACCCGAAACGGATTTCCCGCCTTGGCCACCATCCGCTGAACCAGACCGCCAACGATACTAAGCCGTTCGCGGTCAATATCCATTAGATATAAAGACTCTAATCTCAGTTGGCCAGCGTAGCTGATTAAGCCCTCCACTAGCTCCGGAGTGTAGGTACTGCCGCTCCCTATCACTGCAATTTTCACCCTTATCACTCCCCTTCCGTCATCTTAGTCGCCTAAGGCCGACTGCTCCGGCCTACCGGGAAATGTCTCCTCTAGCCTGACCCTAAAGGCATCGGTAACAGTGACATTGGCTAGTCTTGCAGCAGCATAAATCGCACCCAAAACTGGTTCACAGTGCAAAATGGAGGGCTGTACTTTGGGGAACTCCTCCCGCATGGTGGCTGCGAAGGTATCGTACATGAGAGGATACTTGGCCTTTTGAAATACGCTGCCCATGGCCACTACTTTCACCGCCAGGTCCTGGCGGTTGTCGGCCGTTTCGCAAAAAAGCCGGCGAATTGCGGCATTGGCGGACACACCTAGATCCCGCCCAACTTCCATAAGAATTTGGCGTGCCGCTTCATCTCCTTCCGAGGCAGCCTCAAAGAGAATTGGAGTCACCTCATCTAAACCCAGGTCTCTTCCTTCATACTGCCAATCCACTAGGTCCAGAAGATGGGAAACCCCATAGTGCCGGCAAAGCTTTTCGTAGAGGGATGTCTTTATACCCCGGCCTTCGAAGCCCCGCATGGCAGCCCGGATGGCCAAGGTTCCCAACAGGCGCCCTCCTGCATAGTCGCCGAAGAGATAGCCCATGCCTCCCACTTGTACCCGACCGCCCCGGCCGTTGAAGCCGAGCACATTGGTGCCAGAGCCGCAGATAACCCCTACACCCACACCATCTCCTGTTCCCGCCCAGATCCCTATGGCCGCATCATTTTCAAAATCCCACTTAGGGATGGTAAGTACGGCGGTCAACATGCTCCTAACGATGCGAGAATCCTCATCCCGATCTGCTCCTGCCACCCCGCAGTAGGCTGCAGCAATATCCTCCAGCTTCACCCCAGCATCGGCCAGGGCCGTGTTGATGCTGGCTCGGATCTCTTCCCGGGCCCCATCTACTCCGTTTACCTGGAAGTTACCGGTGCCGCCCAGGCCAACTCCAAGGCAGTTGCCTTCTTGATCCGCAACAATTGACAGCGTCTTCGAGCCCCCAGCGTCTACTCCTAGAAACAGCACTGAACTCCTCCTTCCTATATGACAAACGAGGTGGTAATGAATGGTGAGCATTCATGGATATAGAGCCGCTTCTAAGCGCTCGCGTAGATCAAAGCAATGAGATACGCTTTAATTCTCTGGGACACTAAGCAACCTCTATCCTGGACATCTCATCCACTCTGGGACTGCAAGAACGCACCCCGGCCTACAAGCACAAGGAGCTTAGCTAGTTCACCATTGAGGGCATTTCCCGTTCTTCCATACATCAGCCCAAAACCCATCAGGCCGATAAGCAGCAGAAAGGGTCCCGACAAAAAGAAAGCCAGCGCCGATGTAGCTGCGGTGTATACGCCGAAGCTGAATGTGGTTCCCAACAGTAAGCTGAAGGACTTGAGCAGGGATGTCAGGAACAGATAAGCCCCAAAGCCGAATCCCGAGACGATCATCTGGGCTAGTGCCACGCTCGATGTCTGCTTGAGGAAACCGATCACATGCTTGGCAGAAAGCTCTTCCAGCCCCATAGTCTCGCGAATGGCCGCCTGCTCAGCCTTGCTCAGGCTTTCAAACTGCTCCCTCACAATGGTCTCCAGTTCCTTGAGTTCTGCGTCGGTCATCTGAACCAGCTGCTCCTTTAGCTGCTTGATTTTCTCCTCAACGCAGTAGTCAAACACACAGGCTTCCAGCACTTCCACCGGTTGGTCTATGGGGATCTTGCATGCCTCAGCAGCCCTGCAGCCCTTTTGACCAATGCTTTGCCAACAGTACTTGCGCTGGAATTGGGTTCCACACCGGCTATCTCCGCTATCCGAGCAAGCAAGAGCTTGGTGAGTCCAGACTCATCGAGCCCATCCAACAACCTGTACTCCCGTTTAACAGCCTCTTGAATGGTATTGACGTCCCAATCCAGCCGTTGATTCAATCGCTTAACTTCTCTAGCTCACCGCGGTGAGAATGGCTTGATCAGAGACTCTGACACCCCTAAGACAAGATCCTTTCCCTTTTTCAGTCCCTGCTGGGCTCCTTCGTATAACACGTTCCACCTGTTGAAAGCATTTAGCTGCGCCAGCAGAGCAGCCTTCTCATCCCGGGACAGAGTGTCCAACCCTACCATGAATAACATGCAATCACCTGCTTTGGAGAGAGGTTGACGTGATATTCCCAAAGGTTTCGGCAACATAAGCTCGGGCTGTCTTCAGTTCGTCCGCCAGTACCAGACAGAGAATATCATTGGCTATATGGAAGGCCCAGAGGGAGTTTCCAAGTAGCCAGACTCTATCATCAACGAGGGTACCATCCACCAGTGACCCAAACCACGGAAAGATCACAGCCTTAGGTTGAAAGACATCTATAGCCAAATGAATTCCAACACCTACCGCATATGCCCCCAAGGCTGCGCCAGCAGCTTTGTGAACAACACGATAGGGCCACAGGTGGTTCTTATCCTCTGTGCTATGTATCCACATCTTATACAGCTGCCTTAATACCGCAAGGCCAATGGCACTGTGAAACAGAAAGAAACGGTGTTTACCAATGCCCAAGAAGCGAATATCCAAATCAGGTGCGACAATCCCCTTAGATAATCCCCACAACCCGCTGGGTACCAAAACCCCCATCTTGGCGAGATTATATGTAGAAGAGACCAGCGGTTTCAGGGCTGCCTGCAGCTCCCGAAGGCGCTCTACATCGCCAGATAGCGAAGAAGGCCCATCCTTAGGGCTATTACCATCCAGCATGCTGTCGATCAAGGTTTCGATATGTCCTATAGCGTTCTCTGTCGATTCCCTTGTCAGCCTTTCCGCAAGGGTCTCCCTAGCAATGACTCTACTTATCACATCGCCGACCATACTTGCTCCCTCCAACACCCGGTGGGTGAATTCAGGTCTATGCCAAATGATTCAATAAATCCACCAGGTGTACCTTCCAGCATTATCCAGTTGCCTGCCCTGCACTTTCCCCACAGTTTAGCCAATGGTTCACCTTCCCCGTTTCGCCTGGCTAGACAGGGTAGAGCGGCCATGATCATGGGGCAGCTGCCTATATTACTGATTGGCGCGGTCGGATATATATCGGGAATACTGCGGCGTATCGCATCACAGCTAAGAGATTTGAGAAGTTGATTCGCAATCGAGGAGAGACGCCTAAAGCCAGCCGCCTTGAAGAACCTTGGTCAATGGGTATTAGGGAGTACACCCTCTGCCTGGCTGAAGGTGCAGAGCAGAATAGTACTTGCGATACCATCCCGTTTGATCACACCGGACATATAATAGTCCGAGAAGCAGCTGGGCTCCATTAGCCAGTGCAATCTGTCCGGTTCTCTAAGTTCCGTTATTCCAGGAGGTGACCGATATGGCTCGTCAAATGAACATTCGATACCTGATTGGCCAGCCGGTAGGCGTGTCTCTTATTAATGGCCAGGGGGTCTCTGGGATTCTCTGTGATGCTTCCAATGACGAAATATACCTGTTGGAGTACCTCTATCAGTCCCAATTTGCCACAAGACATTACTCTTTTGCTCAAATCCGCGACATCCACCCATTTCCACCTTGCCGCGATCGGGTGTACTAGAAAACTTGTCACCGGGAACAAAGCTGTTGCGACGAAAACACACGTACGTGTAAAGCTACTAGCCATTCCGCCTGAGAAAGATCAACCCCTAGTAGAGATTGTCTCTCCACTAGGGGTATAAGACTCTTAACAGAGCCCTCAAGCCTGCGGCGACATGCCCTCCTTCTTTGCGCCAAACATCAACAATCGACTTACAACGCTCCAAGGACATTCCCACTTAGGCACAGTCTGAGGTTGAGCGGGGCTCGGAAGGGCCCCAACACAGCAGTTATTTCACCTTGACCAGTTCCCAAGCTTCATCTAGTGCCTGCTGCACTCTGATTCGGCACTGCTCCAAGGCTTCTTTCGGAGTCATCTTGCCATATAGAGCAGCTTCAGTTGCTGCATGCATCTCATTCCAGTAGGTCAGACCAACCAGACTCATTTCGGTACAGCTGTGGGTCCAGTTCAAGGCATCAATGCACAACTAATACTCCGCCTGTACTTTCGGAGGAAGCTGCGGCAGGTACTCGTCTTCCAGAGCCTTCATAGCCAGTTTGCTGTTGAAGAGATCTGGAACATATACTGGGCTGCCGGGCAGTTGCTGCCGCTGCCATTCCCTGGTCCGGGCTTTCAAGCAAGCGGCGGCATAGGCCTTGGCCCCTTCGGGGCCAGACAGCCATTTAATGAAGGTCCAGGCTTCTTCCGGGTACTTGGTGTTAGCCGAGATGGCATAGTAGCTGCCGCAGGACCAAGAGCTTTTTACGCGCACCGAGTCGGCACTGCTTTCCTGCTGGCTAGTATCCAAGCAGCGCTTGGGGTCCTAGCTATGGAGATAATGGTGCATTTTCCCCGTTGCGCCTGGCTAGACAGCGTAGAGCCGGCCATGCT
>JAAYGR010000018.1 GCA_012727675.1 Bacillota bacterium | reverse complement strand
TTTCATGACAATCCCCCTGGAGCTTGACGATGCCGCACGCATTGATGGATGTTCCACCTGGAGAATCTACTGGAACGTCATACTGCCGCTGGCCAAACCAGCAATGACTACGGTGGCTGTACTCGGATTTTTGGGCAACTGGAACGATTTCATGGGCCCATTGATTTACATTAGTTCGCAGGAGAAGTACACGCTGGCCATTGGCCTCACCTTGTTCAGAGGACAGTATATGTCCAATATTGCTTACCTAATGGCTGCTTCCGTTGCCACGGTACTGCCGGTAATTCTCATATTCTTCTTTGCCCAGAGATACTTCATTGAAGGAATGACTTTGACAGGCATAAAAGGATAGTCAAGTTTTTCAGCTAGTTGGTTCGGGTTAGTTGGATGGGAGGTAGGGACAATTGTCGTACCAGGATGGCTGGGCAGCGCTGAACCTCGAAATGCCGCCAAGGGTGCCCCGTACCGAGTTTTCAGCAGAGATGCATTGGGACCTAATCAATGCCGTCATCGGCTCTAATGTATCCTGGGAGAGCGATGAAGAGGAACAGCGTCGGGCTTCAGCGGAGTTTATTAAGGCCTGGAATTACGATTTTGTATGGAGTACATTGATAAACGAAGAACATCTCCACGGCAGGAAAACAGACATGGGTCATGCCGTTTACGCTGCCGGGGGGGTGGATCGCCGGGAGGCGAAGGAAAGTCCCTTTAAAGATGTAGAGGATGTTTACGCCTTTGACCCGGAGGAAGAATATGGAGTTTTTCCCCGAGAGCAATTGATCAGGAAGTTTGAAGAAGCCTATGCCGTTAACTGCAGTCGATATCCCGATGCCGTAAACAGCTCAGGCGTTTATATCACTATGTTTTCCGGGTTCATAGCTGTTTTCGGCTGGGAGATGCTCCTATTAGCTGCTGGATATGATCCACAGCGATTTGGAGAAGTAGCAAGGCGATGGGAGAAATGGATTTCGCAGTTTTACGAGGCATTCGCGGAGAGTGACATTCCAGTTTTTATGTGTCATGATGATATCACCTGGACCAGCGGAGCTGTAGTGGCACCTGCCTGGTATCGAGAGTTTATATTCCCAGCCTATCGGCGTTTATGGCAGTCGCTCCGTGATGCCGGTAAGATTGTCTTGTTTACTTCAGACGGCAATTATACAGAGTTTATCGATGATATTGTTGCCGCGGGAGCCCATGGATTTGTCATGGAACCTATGACTGACATGGAGTATGTTGCCGAGCGCTACGGCAAGACCCACGTGTTTATGGGTAACGCCGATACCCGCATCCTGCTAAACGGGACTAAGGAGCAGATTCGGAGCGAGGTTGAGCGGTGCATGCGGATCGGCAGAAATTGCCCCGGTTTCTTCATGGCGGTAGGAAACCACATTCCACCTAACACTCCGGTGGAAAATGCTCTGTATTACAACGAAGTATATGAAGAGCTATCAAGACGCTAAAGTGAAAAAGACAGGGAGGGGTCAGGTGTGGTACAAGAGAGGAGTTACACGTTTAGGATAGCAAAAGACGGTATCGATCCCGAAATGGTTCCCAAACGCACACTGTACACCGGTGCACAGATACCGGCTATTGGTCTGGGGACATTTGGATCCGACCGCTTTTCCGGTGAGTCAATTGCCGCGGCGGTGCTTGGTGCTGCCGAGGTAGGGTATCGGCATTTCGACTGTGCCGCTGTATACGGCAATGAACACTTGGTTGGGGAATCTTTGCAGGCCATCATGCGAGGGGGCGTAAAGCGGGAAGATCTTTGGATAACTTCTAAACTGTGGAATGATAAGCACGCTCCAGAGGACGTTATCCCTGCATGCAAGCAGTCTCTACGGGATCTTAAACTGGACTATCTAGATCTTTACCTAATACATTGGCCGTTTAGAAACTACCATCGGCCGGGGGCGTCAGGCACCGAACGAGATCCCAATGCTAAGCCATATTCCCATGATGAGTACATGGAGACATGGCAGCAGCTAGAGCGGCTGGTGGAATT
>JAAYGR010000157.1 GCA_012727675.1 Bacillota bacterium | reverse complement strand
TGTGATGAACTTCGTCTTAATCGGCAGCTTGTGGGCCGCCAGCCTCATGGCCTCCCTCGCAAGGTCCTCGGAGACACCAGCAATCTCAAACAGAACTCTGCCCGGCTTAACTACCGCTACCCAATACTCCGGCGCTCCCTTACCTTTACCCATACGGGTTTCTGCTGGTCTGGCTGTTACCGGCTTATCTGGGAAGATCTTAATCCAAACCTTACCCCCCCGCCGGATATGCCGGGTCATGGCGATTCTTGCTGCTTCAATCTGGGTGTTGGTTATCCAGCCTGGTTCCTGAGCCTGCAGGCCGTATTCGCCATAGCTCACCGTGGAACCCCGCAATGCTTTCCCCTTCATCCGACCACGCTGTTGTTTACGATATTTGACTCTCTTGGGGATCAGCATTCTCTCTTCGCCTCCCTTTCATTACTTTTCCTTTTCAGGGAGGACCTCTCCCTTATTAATCCAAACCTTGACTCCGAGCCGGCCGTAGGTGGTATGTGCCTCAGCAAAACCGTAATCGATATCTGCTCTCAAGGTATGGAGGGGAATACTGCCCTCTTGGGTCCACTCAGCACGGGCGATCTCCGCTCCGCCGATTCGACCTGCTACCCAAACCTTAATCCCCTTGGCACCCAACCGCATAGCCCGCTGCTGGGCCTGGCGCATCGCCCGCCGGAAGGATACACGCCGTTCCAACTGAAACGCGATGTTCTCTGCCACCAACTGGGCATCCAACTCTGGAGTCTTAACTTCAACTATATTGATCTGGCACTGGCGTCCGGTCCTGGCTTCGATCTCTTTGCGAAGCGCATCTACTTCGGAGCCGCCTCTGCCGATAACCATTCCTGGTCGAGCAGTGTGCACTGTAAGCTTTAATCTGTTAGCTGCCCGCTCCACTTCGACTCGGGAGATACCTGCGGTGTAGAAACGCTCTTTAATCATATCCCGCAGGGCCAAGTCCTCATGGAGTAGCTCAGCATAGTTACGTTTATCAGCATACCATTTACCCTCCCAGTCGCGGATTATGCCAACCCGCAGACCGATGGGGTTCACTTTCTGCCCCACGCACCTATTCCCCCTTTTCTGCCACAACCACAGTAATATGGCTGGTTCGTTTCCGTATCCTATAGGCCATACCCCTTGCCCTGGGCCTGATGCGCATCAGAGTTGGGCCTTCGTCCACATATGCCCGAGCTACGTACAGGTTTTCCCCATCCATGTCGTGATTATTCTCCGCGTTGGCCACGGCTGACCGCAAGGTCTTTTCAACGATAATGGAGGCAGCCTTCGGGGTATGGCGTAGAATTGTCAGAGCTTCCCCAACATCTTTGCCCCGAATTAAGTCCACTACTTGTCGGGCTTTCCGGGGTGATATCCGTACATATCTTGCTACTGCCCTAGCTTCCATCCTCAAACCCCCTTACAGCTACCGAGCTCGAGATGCTCTCTCACTGCCGGCATGGCCTCTGAACATCCGAGTGGGAGCAAACTCGCCTAATTTATGGCCTACCATATCTTCAGTAATATAGACTGGAACATGCCTGCGGCCGTCATGCACCGCAATTGTGTGTCCTACCATTTCAGGAAATATCGTTGAACGCCGGGACCAGGTCCTGATGACCCGCTTCTCGCCCTTCTCGTTCATTTCTTTGATCTTCTTACGCAAATGCTCGTCGATAAATGGCCCCTTCTTGAGTGACCGACCCATGCATCAATCCTCCCTTCTCGCCGATCCTAAGTCCGACCTTGTAGCGGCGAATAGGCCCCTCCACTAAGGGATTGACCCTATCCGCCCCCTTAGCGCGCGTGACGCCGCCGTATAATGGACTTATCCGAAGGCTTGCGCTTCCGGGTCTTTGCACCCAGCGTGGGCTTGCCCCAAGGAGTCCGCGGTGTCGGCATACCAATCGGAGCCCTGCCTTCTCCACCTCCGTGGGGATGGTCTACTGGATTCATGGCAATACCCCTGGTCTGGGGACGTCTGCCCAGCCACCGACTCCGACCGGCCTTACCGATGGTGATGTTCTCATGGTCTACATTGCCAACCTGACCGATGGTTGCCCGGCATTCTTGCAGCACCATTCTATACTCGCCCGATGGCAGCCGCAGTGTTGCATACTTGCCTTCCTTTGCCATCAGCTGTGCTGCAGTACCGGCAGCCCTCACCATCTGGCCGCCCTTTCCTGGATGCAGCTCGATATTGTGCACCATGGTACCGGTGGGAATATCCTTGAGCTGAAGGGCATTCCCCGGTTTTATATCAGCTTCCGGCCCTGACATCACCGTATCTCCAGGCTTCAGCCCGACAGGGGCCAGGATATATCGTTTCTCACCATCGGCATAGTGCAGCAGTGCGATGCGGGCAGAGCGATTGGGATCGTACTCAATCCCTGCAACTTTTGCTGGAATGCCGTCTTTATCTCGGCGAAAATCAATGATGCGATACTTCCGCTTGTGTCCGCCGCCCCGATGGCGTGCGGTCTTACGACCTTTGTTGTTGCGGCCGCCGCTTCGAGACAGGGGAGCTAGCAGCGACTTCTCCGGCTCGGTCTTGGTGATTTCATCAAAGGCAAATCCGGTCATGCTTCTGCGTCCCGGCGAAGTCGGCTTGAACTTCTTAATCGCCACTTGTTTTCCCCTCCTTATTCCGTAATCCAACGCAAGACTGTTATGGGCCG
>JAAYGR010000156.1 GCA_012727675.1 Bacillota bacterium | reverse complement strand
GGATGGTCGCTCACCAATGTACCTCTTTGGAGCCGACCGTATGGGACGAGATATCTTCAGTCGGGTGATTTACGGGACAAGGGTATCGATGACCATTGGGCTTGTGGGTGTAACCATCAGCCTGGTCCTTGGAGTTCTCTTGGGAGGCATATCAGGATATTTTGGAGGAACGGTAGATATCATCATACAGCGGGTGATCGAGTTCCTTCGGTCTATGCCGCAGATACCACTGTGGATGGCCATGGCAGCAGCCATTCCTTTGACTGTACCGCCGACAACGGTGTACTTCCTGATAACTATTATCCTAGCTTTTCTCAACTGGACAGGGCTGGCTCGAGAAGTGAGGGGCAAATTCCTGTCACTGAAGACCGAGGATTTTGTTATAGCTGCTCGATTAGATGGGGCCAGTGAGATGCGGATTATTACTCGTCATATGGTGCCTTCTTATATCAGCCATATTATTGCCAGTGTGACATTGGCAATTCCTGGGACCATCTTGGCGGAGACATCATTGAGCTTCTTGGGAGTCGGACTTCGTCCGCCAGTGGTCAGCTGGGGTGTCTTGCTGCAGGAGGCTCAGAACATTCGAGCAGTGTCAACAGCACCATGGCTTCTGCTGCCAGGAGCGGCTGTGATCATAGCTGTACTCTCACTTAACTTCTTGGGTGACGGCCTAAGAGATGCCGCCGACCCATATTCGCGGTAATAGAGGGAGGCGTGATCTAGTGACTAAAGACGATGTTTTGCTTGAAGTAAGGGGCTTGAAAACCCACTTCTTTACCGATGAAGGTGTGGTCAAGGCGGTAGATGGAGCGAGCTTCGACTTAAAAAAGGGAGAGATTCTCTGTGTCGTTGGTGAGTCCGGGTGTGGTAAGTCTGTTACTGCACGGTCTATTCTGCAGCTTGTGGACAAACCAGGACGTATTGTAGACGGGGATATTTTCTATTACAGAGATAACGGAGAAGTGGTCAACATTGCCAAACTCCACCCTCGGGGGTCGGCAATTCGCAGAATCAGAGGCAATGAAATTTCTATGATCTTTCAGGAGCCCATGTCCTCCCTCAGCCCGGTGCATACCGTTGGAAATCAGATTACCGAGGCTATCTTGCTGCATCAAAAGGTGAGTAAACAGGAAGCCTGGGACCGGGCCATTGAATGTCTGCGGAGGGTAGGCATTCCCAAACCAGAGCAGCGGATGGAGTCCTATCCCTTTCAGTTAAGTGGGGGCATGCGGCAGCGGGCTATGATCGCCATGGCCTTGGTATGTGAGCCGAAATTACTGATAGCAGATGAACCTACGACTGCGCTAGATGTCACCACTCAAGCCCAGATTCTTGACCTAATTTTGGAGCTGCAGGACGATCTGGGTATGGCGGTCATGTTTATCACCCATGATTTAGGGGTAGTGGCCGAAATTGCCCGGGATGTTCTGGTTATGTATCTGGGCAATGTGGTGGAGTACGGCAATGTAGATGACATTTTCCATGATCCCAAACATCCTTATACGGAAGCTTTGCTGCGGTCAATTCCCAAAATGGGACTGGGCCACCAAGCCCGTTTAGATACTATCCGAGGCATGGTGCCTCACCCCTTTAACAGACCTCAAGGCTGTACCTTCCATCCCCGTTGTGAGAAGAAGATCCCGGGTGTGTGTGATGTGTACTCTCCCCGTCCAGAATCGATAGGTCCAGGTCGTGAGGTTAATTGTCTGCTGTTCAGTGACCTTGAAGAGCTGGAGACTGAAGCCCGTCAGGGAGGTGTTGTGTGATGGCGGATATCAAAGCTAATCCCGGAGAAACCAATGTCATTTTAGAAGTTAAGGATCTAAAAATGCACTTCCCGATAACCAAAGGCTTTTTTCGCCATGTCGTTGGTCATGTGAGGGCTGTTGATGGTGTAAGCTTTACTGTTCGAGAAGGTGAAACCTTAGGTTTAGTTGGCGAATCAGGCTGCGGAAAAACAACGGTTGGTCGGTGTCTGGTGCGGGTGTACGAGCCGACTGCGGGCCAGATTCGCTATCGACGGGCAGATGGGGAAGTTGTGGATTTGATCCAGTTAAAGGAAGAAGAGCTAAGGCCAATCCGAAAAGAAATACGGATGATATTCCAGGATCCATACTCCTCGTTGAATCCGAGAATGAGGATAAGGGACATTATCGGGGAGCCGCTTCGCAATTACAAAGTATGCGAGGGTGCTGAGCTCGATGAGCGGGTGATGGCTCTGCTCAAGCAAGTAGGTCTGAGGCCGGAGTATATCCACCGTTATCCTCATGCCTTTAGCGGTGGCGAAAGGCAGCGTGTAGGAATTGCCCGAGCCTTAGCCCTAAATCCCCGTCTAGTGATTGCTGATGAAGCTGTGTCGGCCCTAGATGTGTCTGTAAGGGCACAGATAATCAACTTGCTTGATGATTTGCAGCAGGAGCTGGGGCTGACCTACATCTTTATCGCCCATGACTTGAGTGTGGTTGAGCATATATGTGACAGAGTGGCAGTCATGTATGTGGGCAAGATGGTGGAAGTTGCGACAACAGAGGAGCTGTACAGCCGGCCTCGCCATCCTTACACGGAAGCTCTGCTGTCGGCAGTGCCTATACCGGATCCTAGGCAGAGACGGAAAGGAGACCGGATCCGGCTGGAGGGAGAGGTTCCAGATCCCTCTAATCCACCGGCAGGATGCTACTTTAGTCCCCGGTGCCGGTATGCAACTGAGCTCTGTAGAGAAGAAGCTCCTGCATTGATAGATGTAGGTGATGGTCATCTGGTGGCCTGCCACTATGCAGACCAGCTGGAACTGCGGGGAGTATACGAGAAGCCGAAACCAGTGGCTTGAGGCTTGAGCTTGGCTCGGCGGCTTTTGGGAGAAGGTACTTTGTTGATGGAGAGAGTGACTATAGATTATGGCAGCTAACCCTGAGACGTAGCGTCTATAATACTGATCATCAAAAGTAGGGAGGACTGCAAGTGACCAAGCATGGACGTGAATGGTGGCAGAAACCATTGAGGGTAGTACAAACGAATCTCCAGGTAGCAGATACAGCAAAGATCAATCCTGACAAGTTGGCAGCAGAGATGGAAGAAATGGGAGCAGATGTCCTGGTTTACAACGTAGGCGGTATATATGCATGGTATAAGACCGAAGTGCCGTTTCACACCGTCAATCCTTTCCTTCCTGAAGAAGGGGATTTGCTGGAAGAAGTCATTAAAGCTTGTCACCGCCGAGGAATAAAGTTCATAGCCAGATTCGACTTTAGTAAAGCTGCCGATTCTACCTATCTAGAGCGGCCGTGGTGGTTTGTGCGGGATAGGGAGAATAACCCTCAGATCATAGGCGCCACCCGTCCGGGAGAATGGTCGCTGCTGCTGTCTACATGTATCAACTCTGGCTACAGGAACGAAGAAGTGGCAGTCCCTGTACTGCAGGAAGCTCTTAAGCGGTACGATATTGATGGAGTCTTCTATAATGCCCCTAATTACATTCCGTGTCATTGCGAAACCTGTCAAGCAAAGCATCGGGAGATTTACGGCGAGCCAGTACCAGAGGACCTGCATTGGGGCCGGGTTTGGCAGCTGTTTGACAATGAATGGGCGAAGCTTTGCTCTAGGGATAATTTGGCACTGCTGTATGACGCTATTAAGGCCACGAGACCAGAGGTTCCGGTAGTTCTATATTACGGCATTTACCATCCGCCGTTCGAAGGCCGAAAGACTGCTGATTTGGTGTGTATTGAGCCTCAAAACGTACTATCTCGAGGACAAAAGAATCTGCCTGAGTTTTGGAGACCGGCCCTCAGCATTAAGTTGGCCAGTGTCGACACTCCCGACGATATGCCGCCGCCTTTCGGCATAGTACACTCCTGTCCAGGTATGGACTGGCGGCACACAGGTTTGCCTACGGCGGAGTACTCATACTGGCTCAGCCAAGTCCCGGCTAATGGAGGCCAGATCTGGCATTCCCTTACAGGGATTCCCGATACCATCACTGATAAACGGATACTCAAGACTGTCTCCAAGTTCAATGCCATGGTAGGTAAGGTGAAGCCGTATCTTGAGGGAGCTGCACCTGTCAGCCAAGTAGGTTTAGTATGGAATACCGGCGAGGCTGCCAAGGGCTGGATTGATGGTCTTATCAGTACACAGATACCCTTCAGTTTGATAACTCCGGATCAGTTATCTGTTGAACGACTTGCTAAGTTTCAAGTCGTAATCGTCCCTGAAGGATGGTGCTGCTGTCCATCGGGTATGGCGGCGCTGATGGAGTATGTGCGAAGCGGCGGAAACTTGATCTTTGAAGGGCAGCCTCCGGCAGAAATTCAGGGTATAGAAGACCTGTTGGGGATTGTAGCTCAGCCTAATCATGTCAGTGAAAGCCTCGTAGCCTCTTATCTGAGATTCGAAGGCAGCAGCAATCCGCTTCAGACAGGCGGCCTAGAAGAAACGGAGCTTATCCCTCTCCGAGGTAAGGTAGTCTACTGCAGGCCGCAGCAGAATGCAGAAGTATTGTTGACTCTGGTACCGCCTTTCTCACCCTTAGAGAGTGTGGGAGCACCGCCAGAGAGAGCATCTCTGCCCGTCAGCCATACAGATATACCGATGTGTATCCTCAACCGATATGGTAATGGACAAGTAGTTTATCTTCCTTTCAAACTCAGCTTCTTAATAAATGAGTTCAAACTCAATGAGCATTACACAGTGCTGTCAAATGCAGTCAAGCTGCTCTTGGGCGAAGATAATATGCTGACAGTCTCCCGTATACACGGACTGCAGGTAAGTGTGCTGCAGCGGGAGCAAGGATACCTTATCAACCTAGTCAATGGTGTTGGACAAAGACCTTTGTCAACCAATGTCCCATTGCACAACATCAAGGTCAGAATGAAGCTGGAAGACGGTCAGAAAGCAGCCGCGGTCAGGCAGGTGATTGACAGCAAGGAAGTAGACTTTCAGCAGGACGGACGCCATATTGAATTTGTGGTCGAACAAGTGGATGTCTGGGAGGCGCTCTATGTAGAGCTATCTAGTTAACCGTAGGGTGGACTGGTATAGTCCTCGGTCTATGGATAATTAAGTAGCCAGACAATAATAGATGACGAGAGGGGTAGAAAAGTTGGGTTTGAAGCACTTACCGAAGTTTCCCTATGGGGCTGTCTATTTTAGAAAATCCAATCCTCCAAGAGAGGACTGGGAGAGGGACTATCAGACGGCCGCAGAGGATGCTAACAACATCTTCCGCCATTGGTTTCTCTGGTCTGCCATTGAAGTTGCACCCGGCAAGTTCGATTGGTCCGATTATGATCGACAGATGGATCTTGCTGCCAAACATGGAATGAAGACCATCATTGCGGAAATGACTACCGCTGCACCAGAGTGGGCGTTTAGGAAGTATGCCCATGCTCGGTTTGAGACTAGAGATGGTCGCAAAGTAGGCAGTCACATGAGTGTGAGTTGTGTTACCGGCGGTTTCCCTGGACTTTGCTTGGATAATGAAGATTTCAAGGAAATCGCAGAAAACTGGCTGCGGGAGCTGGTTACCAGATACAAGGATCACCCTGGTCTAGGTGGCTATGATATCTGGAACGAGGTCAACTACGGCCACGATATCTGCTACTGCGAAGCCACCATGGTTAAATTTAGAGAGTGGCTCAAGAATAAGTATGGCTCACTAAAAGACTTGGGTGAGGCTTGGTACCGCCACAGCTATGCTTCATGGGACGATATACAGGCTCCCAGAGAGATAGGACCTTATCCAGATACTCTGGATTGGCTGCAGTTTCGCCTGGAAAATGCTGAAAGGCTGATGAAGTGGCGGACAGACATTATTAGGGAAATTGATCCCAATTGCGCCATTACCGCCCATGGAATTGCCATGAGCTTAAGTAATCTAGCCCCGGGCGGTTCAGATGACTGGCGTTGGGCGAAACATGTGGAGGTCTATGGATATACCTGGGGAGCCTCTCGCCATGGCAATGAGCCGTGGAAGCAGTATCATGCAGTAGATCTTGTACGTGCTTCTTCAAGAGGGAAGCCCTTCTGGCATGCGGAAGCTTATGGCGGCCCCTTGTGGATGCAGCCTCAGCTGCCCGGCCGCCCTCGGGAAGATGGACGGATTCCAATTCCGGAAGATATCCGGCTGTGGCATATGGTTAGTATGGCTGCTGGTGCAACCGGCTTCATGTTCCTGCGCTGGCGACCTCTCTTAGATGGGCCGCTCTTTGGAGCCTTTGGTCCCTATGGTATGGATGGAAGCAGGACAGATCGTTCTGAGATGTCCACCAAGATTGCCCGATGGGTACAGGCCCCTGAACAGGAGGAGCTGTGGAAGTCCAGACCGGTGCAAGGTGATGTAGGAATCGTTTTTGTGCCGGAAACACAGATGTACATCTATGCACAGCAGCAGAGGACTGATTTCTACGCTGAGTCACTGCGGGGTGTATATCGGGCTTTCTTTGATAACAACATCCAAGCAGACTGGGTGCACATTGATGATATTGACAAGTACAAATTCCTCTATCTGCCGATACCTGTGGCCCTTAATGAATCTACTGCCAGCAAACTGAAGGAATGGGTAGCAAACGGCGGCATTTTGGTCTCTGAAGGCTGTCCTGGTTATTTTG